>CBDVEF010000115.1:0-5970 GCA_965372935.1 uncultured bacterium
GTAAGACTTGTAGTTGAAGATAACCCCGATGGGACTGTAAATACATGTGAGGCAAGTGGATATGATTGGAAGGTTTCATATAGGAGTTATAATTTCTCGTCACTTACAGGTTATTTGCCGAGAAGGTATATAAATATAATAGATGATACCGTTATTTCAAATAATTTTATAGTTAATGTAACAAACTGCTCTAATCTGAATTTAAGAGAAGGTCCCGGATTATCATATGGCATAATTTCCTCGTTACCGGTAGGCAATATGTACATTTCTACCCATTATACCGGGAATGGCTGGTATAAATTAATAATACCATCAGGGATGGGATACAATTATGGATGGTGTTATGGTGGCTTGGATTCAACGGGTTATTTAATTGGTTCATCAAGAAAACCAGTTTTTAACGTGAAGGATTTTAAAGGAACACTTAATATGAGGGAAGGTCCCTCAACAGATTTTGCAGTAATCACAACGGTTATTTCCGGTCAACAATTTACTGCTATTGATTCTTCAGGTGTATGGTATGAATTATATATACCTGATATAAATGGGCATACAACCGGTTGGTGTTCAAGAGGGAGTTCTGGTTCATATGGAGAGATAATTTATCTCGCCCCTGCAAGTCCTTATGGAGCGGAAATTACAGCTCATAGCTATAATGGAAACCTCTTTTCAGGTGAAACTACTAATGTATCCCTTACAGTAAAAAATATTGGATCATTGGCATTTGATGAATATACATACATATCTGTTACAAACCCAAGAAATCACAGTAGTCTTATCCGAGATTCTTCCTGGATAGACAGTACAAATATATGTGATGTTCCATATCTTCTTCCCGGTCAATCCGGGCAATTATCATTTATAGTTAGAAACAATGCAGTTTATGACACAATACTTGATGAGTATATAACATTAAAGGAGTATGATTATCATTGGTTCAGTGATTCAACGGAATTAGGGCCATTTGATTCGGATTTTTATTTATCTATGAATCTATCAGGTTCATTAGGAATAGGAATGTCGAAAAAACAGATTACATGTAGAATGATAACCGCTCAAATCAAAGAAGATTATATATCAGTAAAATATCACTCGGAATTAGACGACAGATTGAACTATACAATCTACTCAATTACAGGGAGAAAGATAAAGGGAGGAAATATTCTAAAAGGGCATAATAAGATCCCAATAAAAAATATGGTTAACGGATATTATATAATTAGAATAGGTAATATATATTCAAAGAAATTTGTTAGGATAAAATAACAACCTTTATATTATGTCTTAAAGGTGTTTCTATTTCAACAATAAATGATGAAATTGTGTCTTCATCTACCATCACGATTATTGTAGATTCTCAGCATACGAATTTTCAAGAATTTTTAAGTTAAATTTTTTAATGGGCTAAACTTTTTTTATAAAAAGTCGAAATATCCCTGGTGGAAAATGAAAATATATAAACTAACAATTATTTTTTAAATCTTTGAAACATTTTCTTTTTAGCTCCTTTATGTTCGTTTCTATTACTTTTTGCCTTTGTAATAAACAAACCGTGTCCTCTCTCTCTCTTTTTAAAAAAAGACAATAAGACTTCCGCTTCATGAAATGGAAGGGTAACAAATGAAAATTTTTCAAGAATTTTTATATCTCCTATTCTTACATTTGGAGTACCACATTTATCCTTAATTATATTCACAAGTTTATTATGTGTTAATCCATCCATTTTACCTTGAGTTACGAATAATCGAGTTTTTCCTTTAGTGTCAACAGAAGTGTCTTCAATTTCAACATAGCTTTTTTCATCCAATTTATCTTGAAAAGAATATTGCAGAAGAGCTGCTATTATATCTTCATAATTATTGTTTTCCAAAAGTTTTTTAGACATTGCAATGTACTTATTATGTAAGTGTGATTTTACAATATTCTCAAGATCGGTTTTAATTTTGAGTTTTTTTGTTTCAATAACATCTTTAACTCTCGGCAATTTTGCTTTACGAATATCTGTTTTTGCTATTCTCTTAATAAATTGAAGTTTTCTATACTCATCTGGTGTAACAAATGTTATCGCATTTCCCCCCTTTCCTGCTCGACCGGTCCTCCCTATTCTATGAATATACGATTTTGGGTCTTGTGGAAGTGAGTAATTTATTACATGTGTAAGATTTTGAACATCTAATCCTCTGGCTGCTACATCAGTTGCCACAAGAATTTTAAACAAATGTTTTTTAAACTTATTGAGTATTATTTCCCTCTGACTTTGCGCCATATCCCCATGTAGTGAATTTGCCTCATAGCTACGTTCGATTAAACGGTTTGCAATGAAATCAACATCAATTTTAGTTCTGCAAAATACAAGCCCGTAAAAATCATCTTCAATATCTATGATTCTACAAAGAGCTTCAAATTTATCTGCTGCTGATACTTCAAAATAGATTTGATCTGTAATGCTTACAGTCATTTCCTCTTTATTCGCTCTTAACACATCATATTTACCCATATATTTTTTAGCGATCTGCATAACTTCCTTTGGCATAGTGGCTGAAAACAACATAGTTCGTCTTTCATGACCGCTATACTCTATAATTTCGCTAACATCTTCAAAAAACCCCATATCTAACATTTCATCCGCTTCGTCCAGAATAAGATATGATATTTTATCTATTTTCAATGAATGGCGTTTAAGATGGTCAAGTATCCTACCAGGAGTGCCTACAACTATATCAATTCCTTTTCTCAAACTTCTCAACTGTCGCTCTATGGATTGTCCGCCATATATTGGAACAATAGATAATTTTTTATCCCCTTTTAATGAATTTATTTCCTCTGCTACTTGAATAGCCAATTCCCTTGTTGGCGTAAGAACCAGAGTTTGCACTACATTTGAGTTTTCATGCAGTAGTTCAATTATAGGTAAACCAAAAGCTGTGGTTTTACCTGTTCCAGTTTGAGCTTGCCCAACGATATCTTTATTCCCTGCAAGTATGAGCGGTATAGTCATTTCCTGGATTGTTGTGGGTTCTTCAAAACCCTTTTGCTTTAAGGCGTTTAATGACCTTTCGGATAAGCCTAAATCTTTAAAAGTTATCATATATTAATCTATTCCTTTTGTTAATATTATTTTTCCTTTGTTCGGTTTTCAATATAATTTTTTGATGAACGTTTTCTCTTTTTTTCATTAAGTATTATTTTTCTCAATCTGATATTTTTTGGTGTTATTTCTATCAATTCATCATTTTCAATATATTCCAGTGTTTGTTCGATACTAAATATTCTCGGTGGTATCAATTTAATAGCATCGTCAGCCCCTGATGCTCTCATATTTGTGAGTTTTTTCCCCTTGCAAATATTAACGACTATATCATTTTCCCTATTGTGTGCTCCTACAATCATGCCACCATACACCTCAACACCCGGTCCAATAAACAATTGGCCTCTATCCTGTAAATTGTTCAATGAAAAAGCTACTGATACGCCGGTTTCCAAAGCAATCATTACACCTCTGTTTCTTCCCTCTATGTCTCCCTTATAAAACTCATATTCATAAAAACTATGATTTAATATCCCCGTTCCTCTCGTACTAGTCAAGAACTCATTTCTAAAGCCCATTAATCCTCTTGCCGGGATCTTAAATTCAAGCCTTGTATAACTATCGGTACCCTGAACCATATTTATCATTTCCCCTTTCCTTTTTCCAAAAAGTTCAATAACAACACCCACATAATCATCTGCAACATCAATAATAGCATGTTCAATGGGTTCCGTTCTCTTTCCATTTAATTCTCTATATATAACCTTAGGTTTTGAAACCTGAAATTCATATCCTTCCCGTCTCATATTTTCAATGAGTATGGCAATCTGAAGTTCCCCTCTTCCCTTTACTATAAATGTGTCCGTTGATTCTGTCTTTTCTAATACGATACTTATATTTGTCTGAATTTCCTTATATAATCTATCCCATAAATTTCTTGATGTAACATACCTCCCTTCTTTCCCTGAAAAAGGAGAATCATTTACCATAAATGACATAGAAATTGTAGGTTCATCTATATTAATAAGAGGTAAGGGTTCGGGATTATTTCTATCCGCCACTGTTTCACCAACATCGATATTTTCAACACCAGCCAACGAAACGATATCACCTGCATACGCTTCGTCAACTTCTTTTTTTGACAATCCTTCATATATAAAAACTTTTGTAATTCTATATAACATCCTTTCACCTCCCCTTTTGAGAAGAACAACTTCATCGCCTACTTTCACCCTCCCATTAAAGATTTTCCCTTTACCAATTTTACCAAGATAGTCATTATATTCAATAGCTGATGCTAAAAATTGGAATGGTTTTTTATCATCCCCTTCCGTATTTTTTACATGCTTAATTATCGTTTCAAATAATGGTTGTAAGTCTTTGTTATCATCTTTCATATCATATTTTGCAAATCCTTTTTTTGCAGATGCAAATAATATTGGGAAATCCAGTTGTTCATCATTTGCATTTAATTCAACAAATAGATCAAATATCATTTCTAAAACTTCATTTGGTCTTACATTCGGTCTGTCTATTTTATTTATTACAACAATCGGATTAAGACCTATTTCAAGGGACTTTTTCAATACATACTTCGTTTGTGGCATCGGTCCTTCAAATGCATCAACAATCAGTAAAACAGAATCCACCATTTTCAGGATACGCTGTACTTCACCACCAAAATCTGCGTGTCCGGGTGTATCTACTATATTAATTTTGTAATCCTTATAATGAAATGCTGCGTTTTTTGAAAAAATCGTTATACCTTTTTCCCTTTCAAGTGCATCTGAATCCATAACCCGTTCGATCACTTTTTGATTTTTGCGAAATACACCTGATTGTCGAAGTATTGCATCCACAAGTGTTGTTTTTCCGTGATCGACATGTGCAATAATAGCTATATTTTTTATCTTTTTCATTATAACCTCTTATATATAAAATAAAATTTTTTTAGCTTAAATATTTATGGATATAGTTTATTAGAACAATATCATAAGTACCTATTCTACTGATAGTTTATAACACTTTTAAAATATATGTCAACTATCTTTGGTGAGATATGTCCCCTTATACATTTTAAAAACTTGACAAATAACATCATAAATATTTTTTATTCTATAAAGGAATTATAATAAAATGGCTATATTTGAATGTAAGGCTAAATTTATACTATATGAAAATAATAATGAAGAGATTGATAAAGGTGAATGTGTAATAAAACTGGAAGAAAAAGAATTTAATGTTCTTCCAAAGTTAGGTGAGTCCCTGCTCATTACATATCGTGATATTATTACTTTTGCTGAGAATAATTATAAAATTTACCTTAATTTAAACTCAAAAGAGAAACTTACTATTTTCGATATCGGTTATTTGTATGATGACTTCGTCAGGATATTTTCAAATATAAGAAATGAAATGATTTTAAAAGATTTGCTAATGTATGAGTCTATAAAAAAAACAGGTTTTGAAGGAAATTTTATTTTTTACGATGAGAATGGAGAAGAAAAATTTAAGGGTGAATGTAAACCGAGATTATATGAAACAGGTATCGTAATCATACCGGAAAAAGGGGAACTTATTAGAATCCCGTATAGTGATTTATCTAAAATATTGGAAGAAGATTATTCACTTATATTGACTACGGATTATGGTGAAAAAATAGTATTTTCTATGCTTGGAGATAAATTCGATTCATTTGTTGATGCCCTGTCAAATATATCTTCTGAATTACAAACTAAGGTTCAATCCTATCTTAAAGAACTTCTTCCTATTGAAAATTCATTAATCATAAGAAAATCAGCAAGATTTATGAAAGAAGGGAAAGCAGCAAGAAGAAAAGACATTGAATCTATTTCACCTGAATTATGGAAAGAATTAGAGAAAAAGGTCAACATATTCGGCATAAAAAAAGAGTATGAATTTTTAAAAAAAATTTCAAAAAA
>CBDVEF010000116.1:0-5955 GCA_965372935.1 uncultured bacterium
GAAAGGACATATCCAACCGCATGTTGCTCTACCAAAAACCACACCTATTGTTGATATCACCCCTATTAAGTAATATGGAATTAATCTGATTTCAAGAAAGTGTTGCATTAGACCTATTGGGCATGATGTGTAAGCAAGAGGGCAAGAATAGCAATTCAAAACAGGTAATGTAATCCCCTTTAATGGTCCTTGATAAAATGTAGGATTTTTAATAACCCCCCAATAACCGTTTATCATAAGAAAGGAAAATATCTTGCTGAACCAATTCAATTGTGGCAAATTTCTATGAGAAAAGAATTTATTCATAAAACTTTGCCTTATGTTATACCAATACAATCAAGGCAGATTAGATTACCTTTATTGCTTATTTCTTCAATCTGTCCCATTTTTATACCTATTAAAAGGACAGCTATTGAAATTAACAATAGGATTAAAGCCCCAATTCGCTTTTTCATTCTAACCTCCTCTAAAACTTATATCTTCGATAACATTTGTTGAGTAATATTGATTATCTACATATATTACCAAATATGTTGGAAAGTAAATATTTTTTATAAGTTTAACATACCTCTTTATAATGATCTTAACCTCTATCTCTCCTTTATATATAACCATTATTGGCAAATAGTTATCTGTATCCACCCAGACATCCACACTTTCCGAATTTATATGATAACAATCGAGATTGTACAATCGTTCGATTCCGATTATCCTGCCCTTTTCAGGTATCATCATACTCACAGACCAATGTGATATATTCATATCTATTTTTATCTTTTTATTGTGATACATTATGTATGACATTCCTTTATTCCCATTATACCTTATAGTATCACCATCTCTAACGGTTTTAATCGTTATTTTTTCATTCCTATTATCCATATTTACAATACTTATTTTCTCAAAATTGTAACCATCAATTTTTTCACTAAATGATATATATGAAATAACATTTTTGAATTTAATTGTATTTAAAAATCTTTTATTGTAAATGTTACTGTAATTTTCCCCAAGTACGGGAATAACAACAAGACTACTCAACAGTAACGCTTTTAGCAAGATTTCTCGGTTGATCAACATCACATCCATTTAATATGGCTGCATAATAAGCCATTATTTGAAGAGGGATTACAGTTAAAATAGGCATTAAAATGTCAGCAGTATCAGGTATATATATTACATGATCAGCTATCTTCTTAATGCCCTCATCACCAATTGTTGCAATAGCAATAATCTTTCCTTTCCTTGCCTTAACCTCTTCAATATTATTCAATATCTTTTCATAAATACTGTCCTTTGTTGCAATAAACACAACAGGCATATTTTCATCTATTAAAGCTATTGGCCCATGTTTCATCTCAGCAGCAGGATATCCCTCTGCATGTATATAAGATATCTCTTTCATTTTCAGAGCCCCTTCGAGAGCTATGGGGAAATTCAATCCTCTTCCAAGGTAGAGAAAATTTTTACAATCCTTATAATTTTCAATAATTGATTTTATCTCATCCTTCTTTTTGAGTATCTTTTTTATCTTTTCGGGAATTTTAATAAGCTCTTTTAATATCCATTTCCCATCCTCCGAACTGAGATTCTTCATTCTGCCTAAATAAATTGCTATCAGAAGGGATCCTACAACCTGAGCTGTAAAAGCTTTTGTTGAAGCAACACCAATTTCAGGTCCTGCATGCACATAGATGCCGGCATCCGTTTCTCTTGGTATCGTACCACCTACGACATTACATATCCCGAAAACCTTTGCCCCTTTTTTCTTGGCTTCTTTTAATGCAGCAAGTGTATCGGCGGTCTCTCCCGATTGAGTGACAACAAAAACAGCAGTGTTTTCATCAATAATCGGATTTCTATATCTAAACTCGGACGCATATTCCACCTCAACAGAGATACCCGCCAGTTTCTCAATTAAATATTCTGCAATTAGAGAAGCATGCCATGATGTTCCACAAGCTATAAAGACAATTCTATTAACATTCCTAAGCCACTCTCTATAATCTTTAAGACCGTTCAATCTAACATCACCATTTTCTATATCTACTCTACCTCTAATTGTATTTTTTATTACATCCGGTTGTTCATATATCTCTTTTAACATAAAATAATCAAAACCACTCTTTTCAATCTGTGATAGATCATATTCAATTCTTTCGAACGCAGGTGTAACAGGAATATTATCAAGTGTACTAATATGTATATCCCCGTCTTTCATTAAACAAATTTCTCTGTCTTTAAGATAATATATTTTATCAGAATGACCTATTATTGCAGATGCATCACTGGCAGCATATATACCGTCATTATTATGAGCGATTGCAAGAGGACTTCCATTTCGTGCAATAACAATTTTATCGGGTTCTCTTGAAGATATAACAGCAATACCATAAGTCCCTTCTACTATATTTAGTGCAAGTCTTGTTGCCTCGAGCAGATCCCCATTGTAATTTTCTTCAATTAGATGAGCTATAACCTCCGTATCGGTGTCTGAGATTATTGTATGCCCTTTTTTTTTCAGGTAATCTTTTAGAACCCTAAAATTCTCTACAATTCCATTATGAACGACAGCAATTTCACCTGTACAATCAAAATGCGGATGGGCATTTATATCGCTTGGTTCACCATGCGTTGCCCATCTTGTATGTGCAATACCTATATTCGCATATATATCTTTTGGTAAATTATTTTCCAAATTTACAATTTTACCCCTCTTTTTAATTGCTTTTAGTTTATTATCCTTATTAATATATGCTATACCAGCAGAATCGTAACCTCTATACTCGAGTCTTTTTAATCCTTGAATAAGAAAAGGTATGCAATTCTTATTCCCTATATAACAAACAATACCACACATTATCTCTCCATAAGAATATCTATAACATTCTTATAAAAACTTTTTGCATCTGCCATTGTTTTTCCTTCCGTTATTATTCGGACAATAGGTTCAGTTCCCGATTTTCTCAAATGTACCCAATTATCCTTTACAATTATTTTAATACCATCTCTTTCGTCAATATAATCGTTTTTAAAATATCTTTTTAAATTATTAATCGCCTTCCTATAATTAATCTGATCCAGCCCAACCTTACTCTTGTATAAAACCTTTTCAGGAATCTTATCTTCTATTTCACTAACAGTGATGTCATTCTCAGCAAAAAATGATAGTATAAGTGCAATACCTGTTAATGAATCTCTTGTTGGATTTATCTCAGGGAATATTACACCTCCATTACCCTCTCCTCCAATTATAGAATTGTTTTTGGATATTTCCTCAACAACATTAGCTTCTCCGACAGGGGATCTTAAAATCTTACAATTGAATTTATTCGCAACATAATTCATCATACTGCTTGTTGACAGATTGGCAGTGATATTCCCCTTTACTTTGCTCAAAATATAGTATGTTGCTATGGGTAATGTATACTCTTCACCTAATGGTTTGCCCTTCTCATCTACAATTACAAGTCTGTCCGCATCAGGATCGACTGCAAACCCCATATCAGCTTCTACATCAATCACCTTCTTAGAAAGCATTGTTAAATTTTCAGGAACTGGTTCCGGTCCCCTTGGGAAAGTCCCATCAGGTTTATCGTTAATTGAAATCACTTCTACATTCAGTCGTTTAAGAAATTCATTATTTGCAATATACCCAGCCCCATTCACCGTATCCATTACAACTCTGAATTTTTTTTTCTTAATCAGATCTGTCTTTATATATTTATTATCTAAAATCCCTTGAATGTGACGCTCAATCCCCTCTCTATCCTCTATATATTTACCTATTTGATTCCATACTGTCCATCTATTCTTAGAATCAAGTAAATTATGGAATTCTTCCGTTTCCCTTTTATTGAGGAATATTCCTTTTTTTGTAACGAATTTCAAAGCATTCCACTCAATCGGATTATGACTTGCTGTAACAATAACGCCTCCACTCGCTTCTAATTTTCTAACATTATATAATACAGTTGGTGTAGGAACAATACCAAGGTCTATAACATCACAACCTACCCCTTCAAGAGCAGAAGATAATGCAGCAGAGAACATCTCCCCTGTTGGTCTTGTATCTCTACCTATGACTATTTTACCTCTTCCAGAAAATATACCGAATGCAGCTCCATATTTCACAATTATTTCAGTATTGATACCATTCCCCACTATTCCTCTAAGTCCTGAAACACTTGAAACCAAATTTATCATTCTATTTCCTTTTCTAAATAAAAGCTGGTAAGCGGATTCGAACCGCTGACCTACGCATTACGAATGCGTTGCTCTACCAGCTGAGCTATACCAGCTTGCCGTAAATAATAACTGAAAGAATGTTTTATGTCAAGCAGAGCCAGCCCCCGTATTTGCCCTTTTTCTTTAAACAACTAACAAAATCACTTTTATTCTCATATAATCTCTTAACTAAATTACTTGCAACAGCTATATAAATAACTCCATTTTTCTTGTTTGCTAAAATGTAGATATAATATTATTTTTCTATTGGTTCATAGATTCCTGCACTGGCAAAGTTATCTTGAATTTCTCCCCTTCCCCATTTCCGTGTTTCTTCTCTCCTTCAGTGGTTCCCCCTCCCTTCAATTCCCTCCCACCTGTGGAGGGAAAGTTAAAAAATGTCCTCTTCTTGTAATTTGCTTTCAATTCATGAAATAAAGTTGTAAAATATTCCCCTCCTACCTTAGTGAAATTCGTGCTTTCTCTCTCTCTCTGTCTTTCTGAAAAAGTAATGATATTCTCTTCCCTTCGTGTAATTCATTCCCTAATTCGTGAAATAAATTCATTATTTTACAGTATCCCCTCTTCCGCAAAGCTGTAGTAGTCATCAATACTTATTATAATATGATCCAACATTGATATATTCATTGTTTCACAAATATCTTTGAGTTTCTCCGTAACAAGAATATCACCTTTGCTTGGTGTGACATCACCTGAAGGATGATTATGAGCAATTATAATGCTTGTAGCATTATAAAGAAATACTTTCTTTATAACTTCTCTCGGATAAACAGGACTTTCATTAATCGTTCCCTTGAATAGATCTTCAATCTTAATTATATTATTCTTAATATCCAAAAATATTGTTTTAAATATCTCTCTCTTCTCATAAGACATACTACTTCTCAGGTAATCCACCACATCTTTTGCATCTTTGATTTTCTTCTTGTTTGTAATCGATCGCTTATGGAATGATTTCAATATTTCTTTAGCCAATTTAATACCGAATATATTGTGTTTGCCTATACCCTTTATCTTCAACAATTGTTCTTCATCAGTAGAAAGAATATCATTTAGACTACCAAATTCTTTGATTATAATTTTTGCTTCGTTTTTACAATCTTTTCTTGGCGTTCCAAGCGTTAGAAGAAGTTCTACTATTTCATAATCATTGAGGACATCAAAACCACCTATTATAACTTTTTCCCTCAATCTTCCCCTATGCCCTTCCCTAAAATCCTTGTTTTTCATTGTATAATGATATAATAAAATTCAATAAATTTCAAATGGTAAATAAAAAATCTGAAGAAAGAGAGAGAGGAAGATCCAACACGAATTCACGAATAATAGACATCAGACTTCAGACATCAGACTTCAGACATCAGACACCAGCCGAGAAAGGAAAGAAAAAAATAACAACGAATTGCACGAATGGATAAGAGAACATTTTTACTTTAAATACCAAGAAAGAGATAAACACAAAGAGGAAAGGAATAGAATAAGGGCGAATAATTATTCGCCCCTACAATTGCAAAATATTCAATTTACGGTTTATGATTTACATTCTCTATGGCGTTGACATTCCCGTTTTTCAATTTACGTCTTTAAACTTCCTACTTCTCACTTCCTACTTACATACTTATTATCACCCTCACCTTAATCCTCTCCCATAAAGGTGTCAATGTCAAGTTAAAAGTGCAGAAAAATGGCAATTGAAAAATACATAGT
>CBDVEF010000117.1:0-5911 GCA_965372935.1 uncultured bacterium
CTCATGCATTAATGGTGCTTTCAGTGAAAGGTGGGCAGATATTGCAGAAGCCAAGGGCAAAGTAGTAGATAGAATGGAATTCGACTGGGGCAAAGCCGTTAAACCGACAGTTATTGATGAAAAATTAATGACAGGTGAATATGATGCAATATCAATGGAATTAAACGAAACATCTACCGGAGTACTTTCGAATATAGAAAAGATTGCAGAGGTTATGAAAAAATACCCCGATGTAATGTTTATGGTTGATGCTGTTAGTTGTATGTCTGGAACAAAAATTGATATTGATAAATTGGGTATTGATGTATGTTTAGCCGGCGTTCAGAAAGCTTTTGCATTACCTCCCGGACTCGCTGTTGCTTCAATTAGCGATAAAGCAATGGAAAAAGCAAAAAGCATAGAGAATCGTGGATACTATTTCGATTTTCTTGTTATGAAAAAATATTATGATAAATGGCAAACACCTGCTACCCCATCAATTTCTCATATTTATGCTCTTAATCGCCAGATGAGTGATATAATAGAAGAAGGTATTGAGAATAGGTTCGACAGACACTTGAAAATGGCAGAATATGTAAGAAAATGGGTTAAGGACAGAGGCTTTAATATGTTTTCCGAGGAAGGTTATCATTCTCCTACAGTATCTTGTATTAATAATACAAAGGGATTTAAGGTTAAAGATCTGAATGATTTTCTTGCAACAAAGGGTGCTGTAATTTCCAATGGATATGGTACACTGAAAGAAAAAACATTCAGAATTGCTCATATGGGAGATACTCAGATGGCTGACATAGAAGAACTATTGTCCTGGATTGATGAATTTCTTTCAAAATAATATGAGGTGTAAAAATGAAAATTCTAATTTCTGATAAGATTGCTGATAAGGCAATAGAAGGAATAAAGGAACTTGGTCATAATGTTACTGTTAAAACAGGTATGTCTCCGGAAGAATTGATATCAATTATACCGGATTATGAGTGCATAATCGTAAGAAGTGCAACTAAAGTAAGAGAACCAATAATTGATTCTGCAAACAATTTGAAATTAATCATAAGAGGTGGTGTTGGTTTAGACAATATCGATGTAGAATATGCGGAATCCAAAGGTATAGAGGTGAAAAATACACCTGCTGCCAGTTCCATATCTGTTGCTGAGCTTGCATTCGGTCATATGCTCGCTTCTGCAAGACATATTGCTCGTGGAACCGAAACCTTAAAAAATGGGAAATGGGATAAAAAGGCGTTAAAAGGGATAGAGCTTTATAAGAAAACATTAGGAATTATTGGATTCGGAAGAATAGGTAGAGAATTAGCAAAAAGAGCATTGGCATTTGAAATGAATGTAATTGTATACGATCCTTTCGTAAAAGAAACCGATATGAATGTTAATCTTACAGATCTTAATAATCTCTTAAAAGAATCTGATTATATTTCATTACATCTCCCACATACAGACGATACACATCATCTAATTTCAAAAGAACAGTTTGAAATGATGAAAGAAGGTGTAATTTTTGTTGATTGTGCACGTGGAGGTGTTGTTAATGAGGTTGCCTTATACAATGCTTTAAAAGATGGGAAACTGTATGGAGCAGCTCTTGATGTTTTTGAAAAAGAGCCACCCGAATCTTCACCACTTTTTGACCTTGCTAATTTCAATTGTACTCCACATATCGGAGCAATGACTAAAGAAGGGCAAGATAGGGTTGGAGGAGAAATTATTAAAATACTGAAAAATTATTAAAAATTATTTTAATATAGAAAAAGGGCAGATTCAAATCTGTCCTTTTTTTATTCCTTGCTTTTTATATCACCTTTATATGTGTTAATATGGAATATCCTATAAATTAAACATTGCCTGGTTATGGATGTGATTAATAGAATTCCACCTAATATTCCAAATATCCATTTCCACAATATAAGTGGAATTAGCAATGCTGTCATTATAAAAATTATTCCTATTGTTAATCTTATCAGTTTATCACTATTCCCCACATTCGGCAATGGGTGTTTCATAGTCAACCTCCTATTAGTATATTTTTAAATATAGACAAAATTTCAAACAAAGTCAATCTAATGAAACTTAAATTGGTAGATAGGTATGGACATACAAACCAGTTTAAGGAAAGAGGAAAGGATTAAATCCATTCCTCTCTGTTTTAATTATTCCCCCTCCCTTCAATTCCCTCCCACCTGTGGAGGGAAAGTTAAAAAATGTCCCATTCGTGTAATTTATTTCCTAATTCGTGAAATCAATGTAAAATTTGTTTCCTCTCCCTTTCCGTGGTTTATATTTCTCTCTGTCTTTCTGAAAAAGTAAAAAATATTTCCCTCTCTTAGTGGAATTCGTTATAAATTAGTGTAATTCGTGGGGGGTCTCTCCCTCTCTCCCTTCCCTTTCCTTATGAATTCTTTTTTTCATCTATTAGTTTTAATCCGAGCTCTTTTAGTCTGTCAACTTCAACCAATGAGGGTGACTCTTCCATAATACCTGACGCCTGCAATGATTTTGGGAATGCAATAACATCTCTAATATTATCCTTACCAAGCATAATCATAATTAATCTATCAAGTCCCGGAGCAATCCCACCGTGTGGAGGTGCTCCGTATTTTAGTCCTTCAATAAGGAAACCAAATCTCCTTTCCGCATCTTCATTACTAAGACCAATAACATTCATTATCTTTTCCTGAATGTCCTTTTTAAATGCTCTAATACTTCCGGATGATATCTCTATACCATTGCATATAAGATCATATAGCTTACCATGAACCTTCCCCGGATCTTTGTCGATATATTCAATATCTTCATCTCTGGGCATAGTAAATATGTGATGGCAGGGTTCCCATTTGTTATCTTTACTATTCCATTCGAACAGAGGGTACTTTGTAACCCATAGGAATCTAAAATCCTTATTGTTGTTGTTTACATGATAATCCAAACCTGTCTGCTTTCTGCAAGCTCCTAATCCTTCTAATGTCCTCTTCCATTCCCCTGAAGCAATAAGTACTGTATCATTATCATTCATTGAAAATACTTCTATAACCCTCTTGATATTTTCCTGTGTTAAATATTTAACAAATGAACCCTTTAATTCCCCATTTTCAAGTTTTGCATTAAACACACCAGGGAAACCATATTTCTTGGCAATAAGATTATAATTTTCTATCTGCTTTCTACTTAAACCCTGTTCCACATTATAACCAAAGGTATATTCAGATTGCATAAAAACCTTAAATTCAGAGTTCTTTACAATGCTTGTAATATTTTTTATCTTACATCCGAATCTCAAATCGGGTTTATCCGTACCGTATGATTCCATAGCTGTTTTATATGACAATCTCTTAAAGGGAATTTCAATTTCTATATCGATAACATCCTTAAATACTTTCCTCATCAAACCTTCTGTCATTTTAAATATATCTTCTTCATCAACAAAACTCATCTCTATATCAATTTGAGTGAATTCTGGTTGCCTATCACTTCTCATATCTTCATCTCTAAAGCATCTTGCAATTTGATAATATCTATCAAACCCGGCTATCATCAATAGCTGCTTATATAGCTGAGGAGATTGAGCCATACTGTAAAATTTTCCTTTATGGATTCTACTCGGGACAAGATAATCTCTTGCTCCTTCGGGGGTATTTCTAGTAAGAACAGGGGTCTCAATTTCAAGAAAATCGTTAGATGATAAAAATTCCCTGATGCTCTGAATAGCTTTGTGCCTTATAATAATATTGTTCTTTAATTCATCTCTGCGAAGATCAAGATATCTGTATTTAAGTTTTAAATCCTCCTGAATATTGATATTATCTTTAATTTCGAATGGAGGGACTTCAGATTTATTCAAAATTGATATATTTTTAGCTACTACCTCTATTTCACCTGTGGACATATTTTTATTCATCATCTCTTCTGGTCTTTTTCTTACCGTTCCAAAAACCTGAATTACATATTCTGACCTGACATCTCGGAGTTTTTCCTTTAATAATTTTTGATGCTCTTCAATAATTATTTGTGTAATACCATATCTGTCTCTCAAATCAATAAAAACAATCTCTCCATGATCTCTTTTCCGTTTAACCCAGCCGGTAAGAATGATATTCTCTCCTATATTTCCAATATTCAATTCACCACATGTATGAGTTCTTAATTTTGTTTTATACATAATTACTCCATAATTTTATCTATTTCATCATAATTGTTGATATCAATTTCTTTCTGGAAATGCTTTTCCATATTTTTATATATTATAATTCCCTTTTGAATTTCTTCATGACCAATAATTAGAATATTCCTTATACCCAACTTGCCGGCTTTTCTTAACTGTGATTTTATACTCCTGCACATAAAATCAATATCAACAGAATAACCCCTACTCCTTAACATTGAAACAACCTCAACAGCTTTAAATTTACTATCTTCTCCTACGGCTATAACAAAAATATCAGGGACATCCTCTTTAAAATTATAGAACAATCCCTCCTCTTCCATTAATAAAATAAGTCTGTCTATCCCTCCTGCAATACCAACAGCAGGTATTTCATCATTATGAAACATACCAACAAGGTAGTCATATCTTCCACCTGCTGCAATTGCATTTTGGCTACCTAACCTCCTGGAGGTTATTTCAAAAACTGTTTTTGTATAATAATCTAAACCCCTTACAAGTTTTCTATTAATCATAAAAGGAATTTTTAAAACATTTAAGTATGCAATAAGTTTATCAAAATGTTTTTTGCATTCATCACATATATAATCTATAGTAGTTGGGGCATTTTCAATTATACCTTTACATATTTTATTCTTACAATCCAGGATTCTCAATGGATTAGTATTGTATCTCTCTTTGCACACAGGACAAAGATCACTTAAATTGGGTTTTAGATATTTTTTTAACGCTTTAATATACTCTGTCCTGCATTTCCTGCATCCAATAGAATTTAATTCCACCTCTATAGATTTTAACCCTAATTCCTTATAAAGCCTATAGGCAAATGAAATTACTTCAGCATCTGCAATGGGGGAAAATGTACCTATATTCTCTATGCCAAATTGATAAAACTCTCTAAATCTACCTTTTTGTGGTCGCTCCTGTCTAAATATATTTCCTATATAAAACAATTTTTTGACACCTTTATCAATATACATTTTATTTTCAATATATGCTCTTACAACACTAGCAGTTCCTTCGGGCCTTAATGTAATACTTCTTTCACCTTTATCTTTAAATGAATACATTTCTTTATTTACTATATCAGTTCCATTGCCAATTCCCCTGGAAAACAATTCAGTCGATTCAAATGTAGGCAAACGAATTTCACTATAGTTGTATCTCTTTGCATAATCAAAAATCTTACCCTCTACATATCTCCACTTTGTTATATTGATTCCAAAAATATCTCTTGTTCCTTTAATAGCTTTTATTCCCATATTTTCTCCTTAAATATAATTCATAAATCTGACTTGCAATACCTGCTCCAGTAAAATCTGCAAAAAAATCAAGCATTGATGGTGTTCTTCCGGGAACAATATTTTGGTGTATTTCATCTAAAGCTGCAAAGAATAAAGATACAATAATGACTGTTATAATATTAGATTTTCTATTCTTATCTACTTTATATAATCCGATTTTAAATAACAATCCAAAAATAAAGTATTCAAAGAAATGTGCTATTATATCCAGGTTTCTTATCTCCCTGGATGCAATATGTAACCGGGGGATCGATGAAACGATAAATATTACAATAAGCCAAATATAGGCAGGTAATAAATTTTTATGAAATATTTTCTTCAGGTTTGAATTTAAGAATGTCTTCAAACAATAACTCTCCCTTATCCTCTAATATCCTTTCAATCATTTCATCATCCGAAAGCATTTTTATATAAAACGAGATAATTGAGGGATATA
>CBDVEF010000118.1:0-5903 GCA_965372935.1 uncultured bacterium
ATTCTCTTCTCCTTAGTGAAATTAGTTATTATTTCCCCTCTCGGCTGATGTCTGATGTCTGAAGTCTGATGTCTATTATCTTTTATTCGAGAATTCGTGGTGGATCCCCCTCTCTTCCCTGTCATTCCTGCGAAAGCAGGAATCTACCCCGGCACTGGCAAAGTCATTTTAAATTTATCTCCCCCTCCCTCTATTTTCGGTTTATGATTTACTATTAAAAGGGCAAGTATTCGACTTGCCCTTTTTTATCATCGTTATCGAAATCTATTAATCGGCAATGAAAATATAGGGATATGTTGCCTTCATTTCAACAGGTTTTCCATCTCTTGTTCCGGGGTACCATTTTGATTTAAGAGCAGCTTTGATTGAAACTTTATTACATGCATCATTATTGAAACTCTTTACAATTTTCGCAGATTTAACATTTCCGTCCGCGCCAATTGTAACCTGAACAAAAATTTGCCCATCAGCCCCTATTAATCTGGCAACTTCAGGATATTCAGGCTGAATAATATTTTTTGGTCTTGGTTGAACAACAATGACAGGTTCCTTTTTCTTTACAGTATCTACTTTCTCAACCGTCTCTTTCTTAATTGTGTCTTTAACTATTGTTGTCTTTTTTGCAGCTGCTTCAAGTATTTGTTCTGGATTAGCAAGTTCTTTTTTAGCTTTTGCTTTTTTAGCTATTTCACCTTCGGCTGGTGTAATTTTCTTTTCCAGTTCAGAAGATATAAAAGAAACGATATCAAAATTTACTCTCATAGATTTAGGAATCCAAAGATAGGATATATTATCCAATATCTCGGTTTGCTTATTGAATACATCCGTACCTTTTACCCTTTTGTTCGATATTGTTATCTTATTACTGCTAAAGAGAAATGTATATGGTTGATCATTCGCAATCTCTTCCTGGAACAAACTCCAGTAATTTAAAGCATCACCCTCGATAAGTGTTTCAGAAGCATTCTTTATATAATCATCCATTTTTGGATTTTTATAATCAACAATATTATATGTACCAATCTGTGAATTTGATGACCATATCGGAAGCATATTTAATTTATCTCCAACATTCCATGCCATAATAAATGCATCATAATCTTTTGTTAGCAATTTTGTTATAAATAATCCTCCGTCAACAATATTAACATTTACTTTAATTCCGATTTTATCAAATTGATCTTTTAACATATTAGCAAGGTCTATTCTTAATTTATTTTCTTTATTAACAAGGATATCAAATTCAAATCTTTTCCCATTTTTATAAAGCCATTTTGACTTTGCCCCTTTTCCTCTTTTCCAACCATTATTATCAAGTTTTTTCTGTGCCTTTTCAATTGAATAAGGAAATGGTATTAGTTTTTTATTATATGCCCATGAAGATGGGGGAATAGGACCGGCAATAACATCGCCAAGTCCATTCAATAATGTATCTATAATCTCTTTCCTGTTAACTGCCATTGTTAAAGATTGTCTTACCTCTTTATTCTTAAAGAGATCATTATTAAGATTCCATCCGATAAATGTGTAATTACTACCCGATTCCTTATTTGCACTTAAAAGAGGATTTGCTTTAACAACATTATAATATTTTGGCTCCAGACCTACAGCAACATCCAGTATCCCTCTTTTTAAAAGGTCGATTGCATCATTGTAATCTTTATAGAATATAAAAACAACATTGGTAGGATTAGGAGAAAAAAGATTAAAGTTTTTATTATAACTTAATTCTATGTAATCTCCTTTTTCCCATTTTTTCACTATAAAAGGTCCGCTTACCACAGGGGTTTCATTATATTTTGAATCCTTTATACTTTTTTCTTTCTTGAAAATATGAGATGGAATCGGTCTTATATTAGAATCAAATAGTTCATCTGAATATACAATACTGAATTCAAACATTACCGTATAATCATTTAATGCTTCTACATTTTTTATATACTGAATTTGAGATAGATTTGGATAGTTGTTTTTAGGATCTTTCATTACATTAAATGTAAATACAATATCCTCAGCAGTAATTGGTTTCCCATCAGACCAGTTCAAATCCTTTTTTAAATGATATGTTATAGATTTCATATCCTCGCCATATTCCCAACTTGATGCTAGCATAGGTATAATATTACCTTCTGAACTTGTTGAATGAAGTGAAAGAAACAGATTATTTATAATACTGTTTTCCCCGGAAATTGGAGGGTATAATGGATTTAATTTTGATGGTTCTTCTGGGACTCCTACCACAATTGTGCCCCCTCTATCTCCTGTAATTACTATTTTTTTCTTTTTAGCACAAGATGATATAACCAGTGTAAAAATAACAACTAATAGGAAAAATTTTCTTATATGCATATTACCTCCTCATAGATTTTTTCATCTTTATTTCAAGAATAATTGTAGCAAAAACAAAAATTAGTGTCAACAAAGAAATTATAAATCCGATATGTTCCGCTTTTGATTTAAAGTAAATTTTAACAGTATGTTCACCTGGTTTTACATCAACCCCCTGAAATGAGTAGTTTGCTCTATAGAGTTTTACAGGTTCTCCGTCTATTTGTGCTTTCCATGCAGGATAATAACCGTTTAGTATAAGGAGAAGTCCTCTCTTCGTCGTATTTACATTCAGTTCAATATAATTAGGGGTGTATTTTTTCACATCTACTTTACCTTCACCATCTTCTTTGATATTCAAATCTCCATCAACAATAGCGGAATCGATAACACAAAATAGTGGATTTTTCAATATGGTTATTGCCTCCTCATCGTTTTCTATTCCTTTAACATTATATATCATAGAAAATCTTTCAAGACTTCTATCATTCCTATAGATATTATAGTTTCCAAATGTTGCAATCCTGCGTTTTAAGGAATCATTATCAATAAAATCCCTGAGTGATTTTATAAGATTCTGTGTTTGAACAGGGTATCTGGAGTAATCTTCAGGCAAAACAGGTGCAATGATATATTTTGCATTTACAAGAGAAGAAATATTATCATCTATTAAACCGGTGGGATTAAACATTACTGTATGCTCTGCGCCAATTAATTTTTGGTATGTTTTCAACTGATTCGATCCCGCCCCACCAACACTTTCAAGTTGATACTGCATAAGGTAATCATCACCCGAATGATCCCAATAGAGTGGCAATATTCTTCCTATATCAGCTTTATCTGACAAATAATTTACAATCGAGGATTTAGTATTAAATTCCCTGAAAGGCATTGTTTTAATATAATTTTTATTAATCCTATATGTATCGATAAATGCAATAATAATTAAAGCCATAAAAATATAGTTCAAACTATTTTTCTTTTCTCTTTTTAGAAACATAAATATTGCGGAAAATATGATAATCAATATAAAGTTAAATGTTACCCCTGAAATAAAAGCGGGAAAATTCCTTTTGAAAATTTCCATTTTTTGTAAAACCTGCTGTTGTGGCATAATGCCTATATAGGAGGATCTAAAATGATTGTACAATGCACTATAAATACCGCTCTGAGTACTTATTACAATTATGAATATAAAAGTTGATATTCCCATTACCCAATAGATGAATTTTTTTAATTTTTTGATCTCGTTATCATCTAAAATAAATTGAATAACGAAAGCCATTAGTATTGAAAATGAAAGATGCGACAGAATAAAAAACATACTCGGCGCCCTGAATTTTTGAAACCCGGGAATCAGATATATTAAGCGATAAAAGGGTGTATGCCCTCCAAGAGAAAGAAGTATCCCCAGAACACCTGTAATAATAAAATACTTGATGTATATATTCCATTTTTTTCTGTAATAAAATAGGAATATCAATGACAATACGGGAAGTATACCCATATAATGACTGTCAAGTTTAAAAAAGTTTTCACCCCAATAACTACCTAAAATACCTGAAAATTGAGGAACAATAAGATCCGTTAATTCGGAAGTAGGCAATGCCCATGAAGTTGAGAAAGCATATCCCCTTGAAGCTCCTCTAACAGCATACTTAACATATGAAAGAACAGGGATATATTGACATGCAATGAGACCCATAAGTACTAATGCGGTTATCAGGAAAAATAGGAGTTGTTTTTTCCCCGTTTGTATATCCCTTTTCAAAAGATTAATTATATAAATTAAAACGGTAATAAAATATATAACCCCAAAAGCATATGATATTTGCAGATGCCCTCCTAAAATAGAAAATGAATAAAATAACGCAAATAACATAAAGTAAACAAATTTTTCGGTTCTTACCGCTTTTAATGTCATCAATATAAGTAATGGCAAATAACTGGATGTGCACACCTTCCCATCATGACCCGGGTAAACCTGTGATATTATACAGCCTCCTGTCATATACACGATTGCTCCAATCAATGAGGATTTCTTGGATATCCCCATTTCCTTGAGAAGAAAATAGGTAGAGAATCCCGCAAGCATAATATGTAAAATAAAACTATATGACCAAACGATATGAGTGGGAATAAATATTCTAAACAATGTTGTAAAATAGAATAGATCCCCATAAAAAGCATCAATAACGGGCATTCCACCGAAAACATAAGGATTCCATAGTGGAAATTGATGAAAATGTTTTACGGAATAATGAATAAAATTCCTGAGAGCATAGCCAGCAGACATCCAATCACTTCCGAACAAGATATTTGAAGGTGAAAGAGCTTGCCAAAAATAGATAATAGGAATAATGAATATTATAAATAGATAAATCTTCTCCTCCTGCTTATAGAAAAAAGAATTATTTGATTTAATATTTACTTTTTTAACATCTTTACTCATATATCCTCCATTACTTATTCAATGAATTTAAATGTTGAAAGCAATGCTTCCATTTCAAATATCAAAGGGATTTTATCCTTTCCCGGATTTGCTACATTGTAATCTATCATATACATCTTACCATTATGATAAAGAGCATAACCACCAAAAGGTCCACCCATAATAATCCGATTATTCTGCCAGACCCCTTTATATTTTACAACATTCATATCATTCCATACGGTATCGTTAACCATTGAATATTTCCTGTTATTATATGACAATAATACACTATCTCCCTGAAAGAAATCTTTGAAAAGATTATTTCTAAACTCAAATATGATTTTCTCGTCTAATATGGGGAATTCAATACTATCCCTCCATGCAATAGCAATCATTCTATCCGGGCTATGTGTAATATACGATATAATTCTTGCTTTTGGGTTTACAACAATAGGTATGTACCTGTTAGCTGGTAAACTGAATCTGAATTTACCATATTTTTCCATCTTATTAATAGCCTTTTTATCCAGTCCTTTATATGTTGCTATTTTTAAAAGTCTATCTTTAATGCCTTCGGCAAAATATCTGCTAATTACAATTTTATGGTCATTCAATCTTTTTTTAAGATCTTCATTATCCCTGCCAACAATAATTAATATATATTGTTCTCTAGCCCACGGTTCTTTAAATCCGAAAACCGATTGAGTTCCCTCTTTAATACTTTTGAAATCATCTTCGAGAAGAAATGCTTTGATTATATCCCTATTGGGATCATTTTTATCAAGTGTTCCAACTATCATCAAATTTTTCTGCAATTTAAATCTGTATAATTTTTCAGGGGGAACATTTCTAAATTTTATAATATGTTCCGGTTGAGGAGTATACATTATTTGTGAAAATATATCATCATATATATTTTTGAAGTCAATAAATTCATTTTCAGGTTGTAATATTACAACATAATTTTCTCCACCACCAGCAGGGAGCTGTTTGGGGGACTTGGAACAACCGATAATTATAATAATTATAAATGTAACAAGATACTTTTTCATACTCACTCCTATTTATATAACATATTAGGATAAAATACAACAAAAAGTATCAAGGGTCAATTATAAAATACACTTTTCAGGAGATATGT
>CBDVEF010000119.1:0-5902 GCA_965372935.1 uncultured bacterium
AAATTACTGATAATTTTATCATTTTAGTTTATGATAATATTTTTAATATTCGGCAAATTAACATTCAATAGTATAAAAAATAGTTATGAAAATAATACAAAAAAAAGTTACATCGCATTTTCTGAAATTAATACGGAAAATATTGTGAATAGTCATTTAGAAAGTGAACATATAGGAGAAATTTATTTAAGAAGAGCAATATATGATATCACGACAAAGAATAAAAGTCTTACAGGTATATTTATATATAAAATCGATGGAGAATTAATATATGAATATAACAAAGAAAATATAGGTATAAAGGAAATATTAAATAAATTCCCAGATAAAAATTTAATGTTATTTGATATCTCTTTTATGCAATATAAAAATAATTATATTGTTTTAGTCCCATATATAGATGAATGGCAAAGACATTTTTATTCAGTAGCTTTTATCTATTCCTTAAAAAGTATTACAGCAAATACAAGGCAGTTTGTTTTTTATTTTGCATTGTTTGAGATTATTTTATTTTTAATCGCGATTGTTACAGGATATATATTTTCTAAGGCAAACACACAAAAACTTGAAATACTTGAAAGGGATGCGATAAAACTTGAAAATGGTGATTTTAACAGTTCAATACTTCTTGAAGGTTCTGATGAATTTTCTCACATATCAAAAGCAATGGAAAAAATGCGAATTAGTATAAAGGAATATATTGATCAACTCAATATTACGATTGATAAATTAAAGGAAAATAATATTATAAAAGATGAGTTTTTAGAAAATATATCACATGAATTGAAAACGCCATTAACAACAATTCTTGGATTTATCGACTGTCTTACAAATGAAACAATAGGGGAATTAAATGAAAAGCAGAAGATAGCAGTGGATAAAATAACCAAAAATGCAAATAAGTTAAGTGAGTTAATTTCGACTTTATTGTTAATACAAGATAAATATAGAGAAAAGTGGAATGAAATTAGTTTAATTAAAACGATTAGAAATACAGAAGAGAAATATGGTATATTAGCAAAACAGAAAAATCTTGATTTTGTGGTTAATTACTCGGATTCCGATTATATTATTTTAGCAGATGAGGATAAATTTAATAGTATTATAGAAAATTTGTTAGGGAATGCCATAAAATTTACAGAGAAAGGTAAAATAACAGTTACTATAAATGAAGCAATTGGGAAAAGACTTGTGGTTATTACGGTAACGGATACCGGAATAGGTATCCCGGAATCTAAGAGGGAAATTATATTTGAAAAATTTGTTCAGGTTGACGGGAGTACCAGAAGGAGGCATGGAGGGGTAGGGATCGGATTATATAATACTAAGGAATTTGTAAAGGATCTTAATGGGGATATTGGTATTGAAAGTAAGGTAGATGTTGGAACAATCGTTACGGTTAGATTTCCATATCTGAGAAAGGGGATATTAAATAACTAAATAATACAATTATTAATATTAAATTTCAATTATATGCAAAAATGTATCTATAATTTCCTTGCATATTATTACATTACTGAAAGATTTAATCTCTTTTATTGCTGTTTCTTTGCTTTTTACTCTTCTATATTTTCTATTAGGTGTTGTTGAAGCCTCGAAAATATCAGCAAGTGCAGTAATTTGAGTCAATCTATCCATATTTATTATACCATTTGGATATCCGGAACCATCCAATCTCTCATGATGATTCCTAACGATATAAGAACATGAACCCAAACCTAACATATTTGTTAATTTTTCTCCTTCTTTGCAGTGTGTCCTAATTAATTCCCAGTCCAATTCTGATAAAGGAAAAACCTTATTAAGTGTGAACCATCCGATGTTTAATTTTCCTATGTCATGAAATAAACTACCGAGGGAAAGAATTGCCATCTCGTTTGAATGCAGATTCATATATTTCCCCATCTTTATTGACAGATTCTGAACCTCTCTTGAATGGTCTTTTCCTGTATACCAGTCTTTGTTGGTAAGAACTCTCAAAATATTATCAGTAAAAATCTTTTGATTCTTATATGAAAATAATGATTTTGAATCTCGATTCATTATTTTTAAGAATAAATTAAAGTAAAAATTAAGAGATATTTTTTCTTCAATAATTAAATTTGTCTTTATAGAGATCGAAAAATTTTCCATTGCATAATCAAGAGCTTCCTCATATTGTTCATTAAGGTAGTATGAGTTGGCAATTATCCGCTTCTTAACGCTTTCTATCCACTTCCTATGAACAGGTTTTTTTATTCTATTCAAATCTGCAAATATTTCATCAACTTTATGCTTTTGCCCCGTAAAAGCTAATAATTCTGCAAGAGTTAGATGTGTAATAATATAAAAATATTCATCCTCCTCAGGTACATCCTGAATGTTATTTTGAATTTCATTTACCAGATTCTTATCGTACCCACTTCTATATAATATTTGTAGATTAATATCACTAATATTATTTTTTATTAAACTTATATACAAAGTTTTTTTATATCCTGTATCTCTATAAAACTGTTCAGATGATATATCTTTAATAATTTCCAATGCTTTATTGTATGCAGTTCTTGCCTTTTTATATTTAAAATGTATACGGTTGTATATGCCTTCGGTATTGAGAAAGAAAACAAGAAAGGATTTGTAGTTATAATGTACTTTTGTCTCTTTAATCATTCTATGCATGAAGTCAATAAAAAACGGACTTTCGGCACGCAATACTCCATAAGATACTACATAACAAGCCCTTTTATATGCCTTTGTTCGATTGTTTTTCTCAAGAAAGTAAAGGTAGTCGTTATATAATATTTCCGCAGCCTCAAGAGTTGTTCCCAGATCTTTCATTTTTAAAGTAGTATCGAATATCCCATCCAATTCTTTTCTCTTCTTCTCTTTGGAAAATTGAATTAAATTATATAATTTTTTATTGAAGATAAAAAATTCTTCATCTGACATTATTCTTAATGATTTATCGATACTAAAAAGATAATTATTGAATCTATTTATGTCCATATGATATTATATAATATATAAAAGTTTATGTGAAGGTATCAAATTGTATCGTATGCAGATAGGTATAGATCGAATTTAATTCATTCCTTTATTTAGTATTAATATCTGTTGATTAATGCCACATTTTATGCTAAATTTCTATAGTGGATATTAGAATTGGCACAAGTGGTTTCTATTTTAAGGATTGGATTGGGAAGGTGTATCCTGACGAAATTAGAAAAGAGGATATTTTTGACTATTATATTGAAAATTTTAAATTCAAAACTGTTGAATTAAATGTTAGCTATTATAAAATAATTTCAGGAAGGGTTTACGATTCATTTATAAGAAGATGTAAGGATGACTTTAATTTTGTTATAAAGGCATACAAAGGTATCACTCATGATGTAATTGAAAGAGGGACATGGGAGTTAAAACCGGATTTTGATATTGCTAAAATTTTTAGAGCAAGTGTTGTTACAATGGAAAGAAGTGGTAAATTAGGGGGTATACTTTATCAATTTCCTCCGTTCTTTTTTCCAAAGAGGGAAACTATTGATTATATCAGGAAAATTAAGGATATCAATGGTGATTTGCCTATGTTTGTAGAGTTTAGAAATAAATATTGGGAAGGAGAGCAATACATTTCCGAGTTAAAAAATAATCAAATTAATATTTGCACGGTTGATTTGCCGAAATTTGATAAATTACCAGAATATAAAATAGTAAAAACAAATGATATCGCATATTTTAGATTTCATGGGAGAAATAGGAATTGGTATAAGAAAAATATTGACAGATATGATTATCTGTATAATAATGATGAATTAAAGGTTTTTACAAAGGACATTGAAAATATATTCGGGAATGTATCCAAAATATATGCCTTTTTTAATAATTGTCATGCAGGTCAAGCTGTTATTAACGCTAAAATGCTTATAAATCTTATGAGAAATACCACATAACATTCAGAGATGAGGAATTAGCATTAAATGATTATTAACAATACAAGACACTATTCAGATGTAAAGTATGTTTAATAATCGCTATGTAATAATACTCTTTATATTTTGTACCATAATATTTTCAGGTTGTTCATTCTTTAATAATAGTAAAGTGGATGTTCTTTTTATTGGGAACAGCTATACCATATATAACGATATGCCGCTAATGTTCGAGATGTTTTGTAGAAAAGCAGGTGATGATGTATATATTGATAATTGTTCAGTGCTCGGAGCATCTCTTGATTACTTAAGTAGAATACAAATAGTAGAAGATATGATAAAGAGTAAAAATTGGGATTATATTGTATTGCAGTCAAGTCCTGTAAATATGGCTGATTCATCAATGTTTAGCCAGGAATTTATAACTCTTCAACGATTAAAGGAGATAATAATCTCCAATAATAGTAACACGAAGATCATTTATCCAATGCTCTGGAGTCCGAGATATGGAGCAACTATTAGTGGTGAATTATTGAGAGAAACATACTCCTACAATGAATTTCAAGAGATGATTTATAATGGCAATTTATTCATAACGGATTCAATGGATATACTATCTGCACCTATAGGATGGGTATGGTATTACATTGTAAATAATGTTAGTGATATTGAGTTATATGATGATGATGGCTATCATCCGAGTGCTTTAGGTTCATATTTGTGTGCTTCTGTTTATTATAGTCTTATATTTAAGAAATCCTCTGAAAGTATTAACTATTATTCGAATATCTCTACAGCAAAAGCGAAATTAATACAAAGGGCTTCCTCGGATATTGTATTGAATGATTATTCCATATGGATAGGAGCAATGTCGTTTGAATAATCTATCAAATGATGGTATTCCCAACATCTTGGCAATAAATGATAGCGGAAATTATTATCCATTAGTAAAAAGTCAAAAAAGAGGGAATATACTATATAAATATTTTAAAAGTGATATTCAAAATCACAGAATTAGTTGAACAATGAATTTGATTTGGGGCATAATCATGCCTGATAACTTGAAAATATTCATCTATAATCCTGGATTATGGGTTGTATTTGGTATTATTGCAATCCAAAGTTATGAAAAATTGGGAGATAAATTATGAAAATTGGAATTATAATTTGTAATCGTTATCATAATTGTGCTGGTGGTAAATGTTTTAAAGCAATGCGCAATCATGAGGGGGCTTTTAATGTTTATGAAAACGACATTAAACTCGAAATAGTCGGGTATACTGTATGTGGGGGATGTCCTGGTGGGAATATCGAATATGTTCCAGAAGAGATGATAAAGAATGGAGCAGAAGTAATTCATTTTGCAACTGGTTTTATTGTTGGATATCCACCATGCCAATTTATAGTAGAATTTAAAAATTTTATTGAAGAGAAGTATGGGATAAAGGTAGTAATAGGAACTCATCCAATACCCCAAAAATATTATGTTACTCATGAAAAATTAGGTACATGGAAGTCCGATAAATGGAAAAATCTTATTAAACTTACCCAATCAACTGAAGCGATTCGTAAATCCTATGACTAAAATATAGGCGAGGAAAAACAATTATAGTATTTAAACCAGTTTCAAAAAGACGATCAGGATACCTGGTATAGACATATTTTCCCGTTTTGCTATAGGACTCCAAATGTGACTAACCCTCTCTTGCCACTGCAAAAAGGAATAGATTTATATATTACTCATAATTTGAAAACTATTTAACATATTCTATTCATTATTACGTTCCCGTTGGTGATTGTCGTTCCCGTTTTTCGATTTTCATCTTTAAGCTTCCTACTTCCTACTTCTCACTTCCTAATTAAATACTTATTATCACCCTCACCTCTAATCCTCTCCCATCAAGGGCGAGGAAGTGTGAAATTGAAAATCTCTCCAATATAGTATTTTTCCCTCCACAGGTGGGAGGGAACAGAAGGGAGGGGGAATAATT
>CBDVEF010000120.1:0-5842 GCA_965372935.1 uncultured bacterium
AATCAGTAAGTACAGATCGATTATCGATAAGTTGAGGAGTGCTGATAGTAAGTTTGTTTTAACAACCGATTTAATTGTGGGTTTTCCAGGAGAGAATAAGGAAGATTATAATATGACACTCGATTTTATAAAAGAAATAAGATACGATTTTGCATATATGTTTAGATATTCTCCACGAGAAGGAACCCCTTCTGCTATATCGAATAATCAGATACCTGAGGATATAAAATTGGAACGATTAAATAATTTAATAGATATTCAAAATAAAATCGGTTTTGAAAAAAATCTTGCTTTGATTGGAAATACATATGAAGTTTTTTTTGAAGGAAAAAGTAAAAGAAACATTAATGAAAACTGCGGAAGAAATGATGGCAATAAGATAATTATATATAAAGGTAGTACAAAACCTGTTACTAATGTTATTGTTAAATCCGTAAAAGGAAATACTCCTTACGGAGTCGAAATTTAGGAGGATATAATGGGAATATTTACAATTGTAGTGCTTTTTATTTTTGCTATTTTTGGGATACTCATTGGTATTGAAAACAATGCAGTATATGTTTCAATAAAATTTTTCAACACCTACTGGAATGCAATACCCATTGTTCTCATAATGCTATATTCTTTCCTTGCAGGTCTTTTGTTTATGCTAATAATTAAAATTGGCGATGAAATCCGATTCAGAAGTAGAATCAGAAAATTAGAAAGATATATTAAAGATCTAAAATCGGAATTGGATGAAATCAGGATATTGCCAATAATTGGCAATAAAAAGGAAGAGGAAAAGGAAGAGGAGGAGGAATAATGACACTTACTTCGTTTTTTATAATCACAGGTTTAATTCTATTATTGATATTATTAATAATAATTAATATCTTTATTGGTAAAAAGAAGAAAGGCACTATTGATCTAAAAACCAAAGAGATTAATCATTATATTCAAAAAGGTAGTTATAAAATAGCTGAATCATACCTTTTGGATTTAATTAATAAAAATACAGATAATTATGAATATTTTTTAGAACTCGCACATATTTACAGATTGATGAATAAATATCATAAAGCATTAGACATTCATAATTTTCTTACAAAAAGAGTATCGCTGAGCAATAAAACCCTGATAATTATTTATACTGAGTTAATACAGGATTATATCTATATAAATGACTTTGAAAATGCAATTTCAACAATAAACGATGTAAGAAATAGTTTCAAATTAAGCAAAGTAGACAATACAATAATAGATAATATGGAAATTATATGTATGGAAAATACAGATAAATATGATATTGCAATTAAAATTGCTAATAAGGTGTTTTCAAAGCATGATTATTCGGATTACCTTGCCTATATTGGTTCAAAATCAATATTAAACGGCGATCAAAATATTGGGGAAAAATTTATTAATAAAGCATATAAAATTGATAAAAATGGACTATTGTCATCTCTTTATAAAGCTGAACTGATGGTAAAAAAAGGTATAATTGAGGAATCAGTCAAATTATTCAGTAAAATTCTAAATAAAAGCAATGATTTATCTTATATAATAATTTATTTTCTAAAAGAGCATTTTGGACAGCCCGAACAATCCGAAGATTATGAAAATTTTCTACTCAAGATATCTGAATTAACAAAAGGAAATGAAATACTTTTACAGGAATTGGAAGATGTTTATATTAGAAAAGGAGACTATGAAAAGACTATGTCAATAATTGAGAAGGTTCTTGAAAGTAATCCGAAAAACCTAAAGAGCCATATCAACAAATTATATATCTATGCTTCTACCAACCAGGACAGTCTATTACTTGATGAAATATCGAATGTGAATGGGATTGTTTCGGGAATAGAGGGTAAATTCACCTGCAGAACTTGCAATAGGAAATTCGACACATATCATATTAGATGCCCAAATTGTAAAGATTTTAAAACATTAGGTATCTTATGAGAAAGATAATATTGTTATTGACAGGAATACTATTAAGTATAAATATCTTTCCTTCGGAACTGAATGATTATAAAAAAGCTGAATCACTAATTTTACAGCACAAAACTCCTCAAGCTATAATAATACTTAAATCATTATATAAATCTTCAAAGAATGCAGCGATTCTTCCTGGTGTTATTCTACATCTTGCAGATTTGTCAATTGATGCGGAGATATCAGCAAAATATTACAAGGAACTTTATAAGAAATATCCAAAAAGCAAAGAGACAACAATTGCTCTTATTCGTTTAGGACAGTATTATTATGCATCGGAAGCATATAAATTATCAAAATCTTATTTTTTAAAAGTATTAAACAGACCAATTTCTCCCTTTCTTAAACAAAAAGCCCTTTATTGGCTTGCCAAATCTTACACAATGGAAGAACAATATGATTCTGCTATGATATATTTCAATAAAATCATTATGGAAGATACATTGTCACCATATTATAAATTATCAAAGAATGCAGTAAATGATATAGACGGGATAAGAAAACATATAAAACAACCAATTATAAATGAAATTGTAAGCGATACGACATATAAATACGGCATTCAAATTGGAACATTCAAAAATAGGGATAATGCATTAAATCTTAAATCACAATTCTCTAAAAAAGGTTATAGTGTTTATATCGTTATTGTAGAATCAGACGAGAAAACATCTTATAAAGTTGTCATTGGAAGATTTTTAAAGAAAGAAAATGCCAGGGATTACCTAAATATTTTCAAGAAAGCAGAAGGGGTATCTTGTTGGGTTGTTAAATTGATTTATTAATGGCACCAAAAAATTCAACTCCATTAATGAAACAATATTCCGAAATAAAAAGAAGGTATAAGGATGCAATATTATTGTTTAGAATGGGTGATTTTTATGAAACATTTTTTGATGATGCTTTCACTATATCAAAAACATTAAATATAGTGCTTACTAAGAGAACAACAGAAAAAAGCAGATCGGATACTCCACCACTCGCTGGTTTTCCAGTAAAAGCAAAAGAACACTATATTTCAAAACTTGTAAAAGCAGGATATAAAGTAGCTATATGTGAACAACTGGAAGATCCGAAATCCGCAAAAGGCTTAGTAAAACGAGGTGTTACAGAGGTGATAACCAGTGGAACAATCCTGGAAGATTCATTACTTAATGAAAGGGAACATAACTATATTCTTTCTGTATTCCCAGAGGACAATAATATTTACTTAGCATATATTGACATCTCCATATCAATAATGAATGTTCTTAAAACCAATCTAAATGATTTACAAAATGAACTTGATAGAATAGATCCTTCTGAAATAATTTTTCCCGACAATATCGATTTCAAATTTCCTATTGGGAAATCCTATTCCTCTCTTGTGTTTTTAGATAGTTACGCCAGGAAAGAACTAACGGAATACTTTGAAATTAGCAATTTAAAAGGGTTTGGTTTAGATGAATCTGGATATATCTCTACATGTGGTGGACTGCTTTCCTATCTCAAAGATATAAAAATGAATACACTTCCTAAGATTAAAGAAATCAAGATCGTGAACATTTATGATTTTGCTTTGATTGATAAAATGACCAGAGATACACTTGAAGTTTTACCTTCTCAGGGCAAACAAAAACCCAATTTGCTAAATACAGTAGATTTCACAAGAACTACTATGGGAGGAAGAAAATTAAGAGATTGGATAACATTTCCTTTAATCAATAAAGAAAAAATATATTCAAGACAAGAAGCTATTCAAGAATTAAAAAATAATTCTGATATATTAAGAGAATTAAAGTCATTACTTTCGAATATTCCTGATATTGAACGATTATTATCGAAAATTTCAAATATGAGAATTCATCCATATCAGCTTTTAAACCTTAGAATCAGCTTGAAATTAATTCAAGATCTATACACTAATATCACTTTTTCATCTTCTTTACTTAAAGATATACATAATAAATTAAAATTTGATTGGAGCATTATCGATTTAATTGATAATGTATTAAATACTAACATTGATTCCATGAATTCTGAAACAGAATATATTAAATACGGATATAATAAAGAATTAGATAGATTAAGGAATATTTCAAAGAATGCTAAAGAATGGATAATCGAATATCAAGAGAAACAGAGGAATCTAACAGGGATATCTAAACTGAGAATTAAATATAATAATATATTCGGATATTTTATAGAAGTAAGTAAAATGAATATTGATAAGACTCCCGATTATTATGTTCGAAAACAAACTCTTGTTAATGCAGAAAGATTTTCAACAGAGGAATTAAAGAAGTTTGAATTCGAAGTTCTTGGAGCAGAAGATAGAATCCGATTATTAGAAAGAGAGTTATACAATAACCTTCTAAAGGAACTTCAACAATTCATACTACCTATAATCAATGTTGCAAATGCTATAGCAGAATTGGATGCAGTACTATCATTGACTATATATGCTGTTAAATATGATTGTATTAAACCCCAATTATTGAAGAATAACTCCATATATATCAAAAACGGAAGACACCCGATAATAGAACACCATGTTGAAAATTTCATTCCAAATGATATAAATCTTGATTGTGATAACCAAATTATGCTTTTAACTGGTCCAAATATGGCTGGAAAATCCACCTATTTAAGGGAAATAGGTTTATTGTGTATATTAACCCAAATCGGATCCTTTATACCAGTTGAAAATGCTAAAATAGGTATCTTTGATAAAATATTAACACGAATTGGAGCAAGTGATGATCTGACAAAGGGAATTAGTACATTCCTTGCAGAAATGAATGAAACAGCATATATTTTACACAATGCCACTTCCAGATCACTTGTTTTATTAGATGAGATAGGAAGAGGAACAAGCACTTATGATGGTATGAGCATAGCATGGGCAACAATTGAATATATACATAATAATCCTGCAAATAACCCTATTACAGTTTTTGCAACTCATTATCACGAGTTAACTCACCTTGAAAAATATTTAAACAAACTTGTAAATTATAGTTTATCTGTTAAAGAGTGGAATGATAAAATTATATTTTTAAGAAAAGTTGTTAAACATGCAAGTGATAGGAGTTATGGGATTTATGTAGCAAAACTTGCTGGTATGCCGGAAGATTTAATAAAAAGAAGTAATGAAATCCTTGAAAAACTTGAAGAAGAGGGAAAAGTTACCTTTCAAAGGCTTGAAAATAAAGATGTCAATCATAAACAATTAGATCTATTTGACAAAAAGTCACAAATACTATCAAAAATTAAATCTACAAATATAAATAATATGACCCCTATTGAATCATTAAATTTCTTGAAAGAGCTAATAGACAATATTGATAAAATCAACTAATCTCTTTTCCCTGATTTACATAAAATACTAATGATGTTGCTTCGTTAAATATTACAATGAATATCATACAAAACAGATAGAGAATAAATGCTATTGGATATAAGATAGGGATTGAAATCGACAATACAATTACGGATAAACATGCTATGAACATAGCTGATAAAATCAGTAATACCAAAAGATTGAATAGAGTAAATTTAATAAACAATGAAGGAGATCTTAATATTAATAGCATTTTTTTCACTGCATCTTTAAATGTATTGTTTTCAATTATTGTAATTGTCGGTAAATAATTGAATAGGATAAGAAGTACACAAAATAGATAAAGCGAGATTGCTGAATAAGCTGTTGTTATAATAATCTCAAATGAATATCTTATCACAGGCATAATTTTATCCATCCAATTAAATATTTTTAAAAGCAGAAAATTAGAAAAATAACTAAACATATAAAATATTGTTAATAATATGGCATTAAACAAGAATATTATAATAAATCTTTTCATAAACATATTGCCAATTATAA
>CBDVEF010000121.1:0-5834 GCA_965372935.1 uncultured bacterium
TTCCTTCACAAAAGGTTATACAATAAGATAATGGGCAACAGAGATGATATCGTTATGTATGAAACTGATATTGATGTAGAAGCAAAAACATTGATAGTAAGCTTTGGTTGTTCATTCCGTTCATCAAAACAAGCTATAATAGAAGTAAGAAAGGCTGGCAAGAAAGTATCATTATTTCGTCCAATCATATTGTGGCCTTTTCCTGATAAAGAAATTAAAGAAGTTCTCAGCGGTATTAAAAGAATAATTGTTCCTGAAATTTCATGGGGACAAATATCCGAGGAAATTAAAAAATTAGTAAATGACAATATTGAAATTGTTAAAATTAACCATGTGGATGGCACAATGATTACACCAGAAGAAATAATAGAGAAGGTATTATGAAAATAAACGACTATATAATAAAAGAGCGTTTACCATTCTTCTTCTGTGCAGGATGTGGTCATGGAATATCGATAAAAATGCTCACCGAAGCTTTTGATGAACTGAATATTCCTAAAAACAAGATTGTAACGATAACAGGTATCGGATGTTATGGAAAAGCTGATGATTATATCGATACTAACACAATGCACACTGTCCACGGAAGAGCTCTTGCTTATGCCACGGGTGTAAAGGTAGCAAATCCCAAACTAACAGTAGTTGCTATGATGGGTGATGGTGATTCGGCAGCAATAGGGGGTAATCATCTAATACATGCTGCTCGTAGAAATGTAGGTATTACAGCTATTGTCTCAAACAATATGAACTATGGTATGACAGGCGGACAATACTCCCCTACAACCCCATATCTCAGTATTACAACAACAAGTCCTTACGGTTTTCCTGAAAGATCGCTGGATCTCTGTAAATTGGTTATTGCTTCCGGTGGGACATTTGTAGCACGAACAACTGTTTACCATACAGCACAATTAAAAAAATATATAAAAATGGCATTGCAACATAAAGGCTTTTCATTTATTGAAATTCTAAGTCCATGCCCTACTCAATATGGCAAAAACAATAAATTATCATCAGCTCCTAAATTTGTAGAGCATCTGAAAGAGATAACCTCACCTGTCTCAAAGGCTGAAGAAACAGGGAAGATCCCTATAGGTATACTCAAGGAAACAGATGATGTTTTAGAATACAATGATGCATATATGCAAATTGTAGATAAAATTAAGGAGAAGAGATGAGCACTGAAATAAAATTGTCAGGTGAAGGTGGGCAAGGACTCATTAAAGCAGGCTTTATACTTGGAGAATCTGCTACGATATTTGATAAAAAGAACGCTGTCCAAACATCTTCCTATGGAGTTGAGGCGAGAGGAGGAGAATCTAGTTCAGACATTATTATAAGCGACAGTAAAATATACTTTCCTCGCGTTAGACATCTGGATATATTATTATCTTTCACTCAAATTACTGCTGATAAATATGCCAATATTTTGAAGGATAGCGGCAAACTATTTATAGATGATGATTTTGTACAGGTTCCTAAAAACTATAATGGTGAAGTATTTTCATTCCCCTATATTAGGACAGCAAGAACAAAATTTAATCTTGTAATAATAGCTAATATAATTGCTTTATCATCAATCGCATACATCACTAATGTTGTGTCAATGGAAGCTTTGAGAAAAGCAATTCTTAAAAATGTTCCTGAGAAAGCAAAGGATATGAACATAGAAGCAATTGATATCGGTATCAGCTTCTGTAAACAATAAGGAGGGTAAATTGTCTGTTCAATTTTATATTCTTGCAGGCTATTTCATTCTACTAATACTTGTCGGTCTCTATGCAAAAACCAAATCCAAGTCATCAACCGATTTTATTCTTGCAGGTAGAAACCTTGGTTTATTGCTATGCACTGCAACAATGCTTGGAGAATGGCTCGGAGCAATGAGTACAATCGGGACAACAGAACGAGCATATGCCGTTGGCTTTTCCCCTTTATGGTATAATTTTGCAACGGGTACCGGTATGTTTATATTTGCATTCACTCTTGCTTCAATATATAGAAAAAAGAAGGTACATACAGTAGCTGAAATGATTGAATCTGTCTACAACAAGACAACAAGATTATATTCTGCCTTTGCATTTATAATAGCATATATTATTCTTGCATATGTACAGGTTCAGGGAGCCGGATCATTAGTGGCATCAACACTGAATATTCCTATTTGTTGGGGTATAATCATTGCTGGAGTAGTCATAACAATTTATATAACCCTTGGCGGATTGTGGTCAATTAGTATTACAAACCTAATGCATACAATTCTGCTGTATACAATGATTATTATAGTATTTATAACTGGTTATATAAAAGTTGGCGGTTATAATGGTCTCTTTCAATTACTAACCGCAACAAAAGGAGCAGCTGTCGCTAAAAGCTATTTCTCCCCATTTGGCATTGGTCTTCCACAAGTATTTTCATGGCTGATAGGGGGCATAATGGGAGTATTCGCTTCTCAAGCGTCTATCCAGCCTGTCTTTGCAGCAAAGGATTGGCAAACAGCAAAAAAGAGTTCCATTTTTACTGCTTTGTTGATTATTCCAATAGGTTTTCTAATGTCTACTATTGGGATGATTGCCGCTTCAGGAAAATTTGGTGTCCCTCCTTCAGCAAAACAAGCCCTTCCAAATCTTCTTATGAACAGTAATTTCATACATCCCATACTCGGCGGACTTGCAATAGCCGGGATACTTGCTGCAATCCTCTCAACAATCGCTCCCGTTATGTTTGCAGTTAGTACTATAATATCCAAGGATATTTATCAGCGATTTATAAATCCCAATGTTGAAGATAAAAAGCTTCTAAAGATGTCCCAAATGTTTACTCTTGCAACAGGTATTGCTGTGATTCCCCTGGCTCTTACTATGAAAGGATTTATTCTTGACACGGCATATATAAGCTATGCAATCAGAGGTGTTGCCGCAATAATCGTATTGTTCGGTATATATATATCCGGAATCAGAAATGCAAGAGCTGCAACCTATACAATTATAGGTGGAACAATAATGGCTTTGATAGCTACGATTTTCAAATCATATATACATATTGACAAGGTTTATATGGCTTTAACCTCAGGTATATTGATATACCTGATTTATGTGTTTATTAGCAAATTAAAATCAAATAAAAAAGAAGCGGGTTAAAAACCCGCTTCCGATTTATTTTTAAGTTTAAGTCTGTAATCATCTATATCAATAATTTTTCTTGCAACACCTGTTTCAATCGCTGATTTTGCTACTTCAGGAGAAACATAATAAAGCATCCTGGGATCTAACGGTTTTGGTATAATATAATCTTTACCGAATTTCAATTTGCTTTCACTATATTTATTTCTAATAGATTCGGGAACATCTTTATGAGCCAAAAGAGAGAGGGCTCTTGTAGCAGCAACTTTCATCTCTTCGTTAATTTCGGTTGCTCTAACATCAAGTGCTCCTCTAAAAATATAAGGAAAACCAAGCAAATTATTAACTTGATTGGGGGAATCAGATCTTCCTGTTGCCATTATTATATCGTTTCTTATAGATAATGCTTTTTCATATGATATTTCAGGGTCAGGATTTGCCATTGCAAAAACAATAGGATTTTTATTCATACTTCTAATCATCCCCTCAGTGAGTATATCCTTAATAGATACTCCAAAGAAAAAATCCGCACCTATAATTACATCCTTTAATGTGGATAAATTTGTATCCTGAGCAAATTCAACTTTATACCTATTTATATCTTTCCTCTTTTTCGTAATTAATCCTTTTGAATCACACATAAAAATATTTTCTTTTTTTACACCAAGCTTATTATAGTATTTTGCACATGCAATACCAGCAGCACCTGCCCCATTTATGACTACTTTTATCTCTTCTATCCTCTTTCCTGTAATTTCAAGGGCATTTAATAAAGCTGCTCCGGATATTATCGCAGTGCCATGCTGGTCATCATGAAATACAGGTATATTCATTATCTTCTTAAGCTCATTTTCAATATAAAAACAATCAGGAGCTTTTATATCTTCAAGATTGATACCCCCGAATGTAGGTTCAATAAGTTTTACCACCTTAATAATTTCATCGGGATTTGAGGACTCGATTTCAATATCAAAAACATCAATATCTGCCAATTTTTTAAATAACACCCCTTTCCCCTCCATAACAGGTTTTCCCGCAAGGGCTCCGATATTACCAAGTCCTAAAACTGCACTTCCATTACTAACAACCGCAACAAGATTCCCTTTGGCAGTATATCTATAAGCATTCTCGCTATTTTTCTCTATTTCAAGACAAGGAATAGCAACACCGGGAGTATAGGCAATAGAAAGATCGTTAGAATTGTTTAATGGTTTGGTTGCAATAACTTCGATCTTACCCTTTCTTCCGGATTCATGATATTTTAAAATCTCTTCTTTACTAATCATATATCATAAACCAATATTAAATATTTTAACTTGGATCTTATCTTTCAAAAGTTCAGCAAATCTTTCCGCATCACTTTTACTGCCGACAATAGAACCATAGTGCATAGGTATAGCTACATCGGGTTTTATATCAAGAGCTGCTTCAGCAGCTTCTTCAGCTGTCATAACATATGTTCCGGAAACAGGTAAAAGAGCAATATCCACATTCATATCCTTCATCTCGGGTATTCTATCCGTATCGCCGGAATGATAAACTTTAACCCCTGCAATATTAAGAATGTATCCCACCCAGTTTTTTTCTTTTGGGTGAAAATATTTATCTATATTATAAGCAGGAACTGTTTTAAATTTAAAGTCTTTCAACTCAATTTCTTCACCTATCTTTGCTACAACTGTTTTACTATTTCTAATTTGATTAATTACATCATAGGGACCAATTATTGTACTATTCTCTTTCTCTATCTTATTTATGTCATCTTTAGAAAAATGGTCATAATGAGAATGAGTTATAAAGATATAATCTGCTTCAGGCATTTCAGCTGTTATATTGAAGGGATCAATATACAGAATTTTGCCCTCATAATCTATTAGAAATGTATCATGCCCTAACCATCTTATTTTATTTAACATTATCAACCTCCTCTTTCAAAATAATTAAAGAGTCAATTGCCTTTGCAAATTCCAAAGAGCTTTTTGGCCCATCTCCTGTAATGATATTTCCATCTATAACTACATTATTGTTTTTATATTTTGCTCCATATTTTTCCAATTCCCCTTTTGTAAATACAGAAGGCCAAACTGTTGCATTTTTACCCTTTAAAATGCCAAATTTAGCAAGTGTTACAGGAGAAAGGCATATAGCAGAAATAATTTTATCGTCACTATTAAATCTTAAAACAATATTTTTCACCAATGTGTCATTAAAAAACACGCTTGCACCATTTCCGCCCGGTATAACAAGTACATCGAATGAATCCGGAATAATATTTTCGATTAATAAATCGGGCTTGATTTTTCCTCCTAACATACCCACTATGCTATCCGTTGTCCTCGATGCAACAATAACATTGTAACCTCTCGATTTAAGGTAGTCATATGGAATTTGAAACTCCTCATCCCTGTAATTTTCAGGGGCAACAATCATAATAATATTCCCCCTGTTTTCTACAACCTCCCCTGAACATAGGTTTATAGATATAAGTATAAAAAGCATAATAAAAAATGATTTCCTCATTTTACCTCCATATTTTTTTAATTATATAATTAATCTATGAACTTTTCAAGTATAATCTACACTTCGTGTAAATAGATATAGACATATGTCAAAATGGGAATACTAACGCCAAAATAAATCGTAAATTGTTAATCGTGAATTGTTAATCTAAAATGGTAAATTGTTGTTTTTTCCTCCTTCAGTGGTTTTCTT
>CBDVEF010000122.1:0-5817 GCA_965372935.1 uncultured bacterium
ATGACGGGAAACAACTAATTCCTATAGAGGTGAAAAGTGGTGATTGCAGAAGAGTCCCTATTTCAATAAAGAACTTTATGAAAGATAATAATTGCAAAAATGGATATATAATAAATAGAACAGTATGGACAGAGAAAAATATTGATGGCTTTAATGTAAAAATTATACCTTTTTTCCTTATCGATAGATATTTATAGGGGAAAGTAGACGACAGACGTCAGACATCAGCCGAAAAGGGAAAGAAAAAAATAACAACGAATTTCACGAAGGGAACAAACAAGAGAGGGAGAACCACCACTAATTCACGAATTTATAACGAATTTCACTAAGGAGAAGGGAATAATCTTTTACCTTTACAGATTAGGAAGAGAAATAACCACGAATTACACTAAGAGAGGGGAAATATATTTTTACCTTTTATTACACGAATGGGTCAAATTACACGAAGAGGAAAAGGGCGAATGATTATTCGCCCCTACAATGTCCACCCGTTCCCGTTAACGATTCGCATTCCCGTTTTTCGATTTTCATCTTTAAACTTCCTACTTCTCACTTCCTACTTACATACTTATTATCACCCTCACCTTACTTCCTCTCCCACAAAGGGCGAGGAAGTAAAAGGGGAGAATGACAAAGAAGGGAAAAAATGATTTGAAAAAATGTGTTAAATCTACTATAATACAAATGCATAATTATGATTAGCAGATTTAGTTATTTGAGCAGAATATTTAATGCTTATGTCCTTAAGAGGAATAGCCAACTTACATTCTGGCATGGGGAACCCGAAATAAATCCCAATGTGGATTGTAACAAACTTGGTGAATTTTATCAAAAATTCTCATATAAAGCGGATTATCCAGGTCCTTTTGATGAAAATGGTGTTATTGTACTCAATTATCATGGAGCGGTGGGGGAACAAAAGTATCATATTGCCATAGCCCAGTATGGACTTGCATGCTATAACAGATGGAAAGAGACGGGGAATGCAGAATGGTTTGATAAATTTATGAATCAGGTAAAATGGCATATGGACAATATCAAACAAAATGAATATGGCATATGGTTATGGTATGCTGATTTTGACTGGGATTATCATGGGAAATTGAAAGCTCCCTGGGGATCAGGTCTTGCTCAAGGGGCTGGCTTATCACTTCTTACAAGAGCTTACAAAGAAACAGGGGATGATAAATATTTGAAATTATGTGAATATGTATTTAAATCTATGGCTACTCCTCTTGAATATGGTGGAGTAATGGCAATGAATAGGCGAGGATACTGGATCGAGGAAACATTAACACCTCCATATCATATATTAAATGGTTTTATGTGGGCTATTATGGGTGTGTGGGATTATTATTTGATTACAAATGATTTTATAATTAAACGATGGTTCTATAGATTTTCAGATACAATAGTAAACAATTTATACAGATATGATACGGGATATTGGTCTTTGTATGAACTTTCCGATACGAAGATGAAAATGATTGCCTCTTATTTCTATCATTCGCTTCATATTGTGCAGCTAAATATACTCTATAATATTACAGGTAATGAGCTATTCAAAAAATATGCAGACAGATGGGAAGGTTTTAAAAAGAGATGGATTTATAGAAAATTTGCATATATACATAAGGCGATGTTTAAGATATTTTATTTTTAAGTGAGTAAAAGGGACAAGGAAGTAAAGGGGAGAACAATAGACGCAAGACATCAGTAGACAATTTGTAATAGAAAGATTATAATTAGGATACGAAAGCTGGGATATATGGAGGTATTCTTGATATATGAAAAAAATCCTTCTTTTAGGTTCTAATGGACAATTGGGTAGCGATATTGTAAAAATTTTCACCAAATCCGAAAATATAAATATATTACCGCTTTATAGAAAAGATCTTGATATCGAAAAAACGGATACCATATATAAAAAATTAAGCAAATATACAGATGTTGATTATATAATTAATTGTGCATCTTATAACAAAACGGATGAATGTGAAGATAACATTGAAAAAACCTTTAATGTAAATTCTATTGCTGTTTTGGAGATAGCTAAATTTTGCTCAAGAAAAGGGATTACATTTATTCATATAAGCAGCGATTATGTATTCGATGGCAATAAAAATAGCCCCTACAATGAAGAAGATGCACCTAATCCATTGAATGTATATGGGCGGTCTAAATTAGAAGCAGAGAATTTTGTAAAACATAACGTTCAAAAACATTTTATATTTAGGGTATCCTCTTTGTTTGGAATTGCTGGTTCAACGGAAAAAAATCAGAATTTCGTTGAAATGATACTAAAATCGGCTAAGGAAAAAAGACACTTGAAAATTATTTCCGATCAATTTATATCTCCTACTCACACCCTGGATATAGCAAGAGCCATAGAGATTACTATTACTAATGAAATAAAAAATTATGGAATATATCATGTTTGCAATAGTGGTTTCTGCAGCTGGTATGAATTTGCCAAATCAATATTAGAGTTTTCCTCTATAGATGGCAATATCTCAAAAACCACTTATGATAAGTATATAACAAAGGCAAAGAGACCGAAATACTCTGTTTTGGACAATACAAAGATTTCCAAATACTATAAGATGCCGAAGTGGAAAAAGGCATTACGGGAATATCTGGATATAAGAAAATCAGTGGAGGTAAAATAATATCAAATTGGAACCATATAACTAAAACGGATGGTTGATGGGAGAAGTATGTATTTCAATAATATATTGCCAATAATCTCGGCGTTGGTTCTATCCTTAGGATTGAATTATCTCTTTATGTATCTTTTCATAAAGATGAATTTTGTGGATAATCCTGATGGAATTCTTAAGCCACATAAGGTATCTATTCCATTAAATGGCGGTATTTCCATAGCTCTAACATTTTTAATATTAGAAATGGTTTTTAAGATCCCTATCAATCCTTTTATTCTTATAATCCCATACATGTTCCTACTGCTCGGTATGAAAGATGATATTAATAATTTGAATCCCTATATCAGATTATTCCTTGAGTTTTTATTTATAATTCCACTTTTTTTATTCAAAACATATCTCTGGCTGGATCTTCCTCTGTTTATTTCCGCTATTTTTTCATATATTCTTATTATAGGTTTTATAAATTCATTTAATCTTATGGATGGAATGGATGGTTTAAGTGGCAGTCTTGCGATAATTTCTCTGCTTTCAATTACATTTCTTGCATCGTCTAATGTATGCGGAGATGTAAGAATCATAAATTATGCTCTAATTCCTGCAATACTCGGGTTTTTATATTTGAATTTATACCACGCTAAAACATTTTTAGGGGATGGAGGAGCATATTTTATCGGGTTTATGATTGTTTATGAGATTATATTGATAAATGTTAGTTTTAATCTTCCTCTTTTTCTTGCTTCACTCTTTATGATTGGTATTTTTATATTCGATACATTCTTTGCAATGGCAAGAAGACTCATATTGAAAAAAAATATGTTCGGAGGGGACAGATCACATATTTATGATATACTTCATTCAGGAGGTTTATCCATACCCGGGACAGTATTGATTATGGTTATTCTGCAAATATTGTTTTCTCTTGTAGGTTTTGCCGTTTACAGGGCTTCCATATTGTTCTCGATAATCATTTCCCTGAGCACAATAATTATTTGCAGCATAATGGGGTTTGTATATTTGAAAAGAAACCTTTAGCTTAATTACACAGAGAGGGAAGGGGAGAGGGAGAACCACCACCAATTCACGAATAAAAGATAATAGACACCAGACTTCAGACATCAGACATCAGCCGAGAAGGGAAAGAAAGAAATAACCACGAATTTCACGAAGGGGAAAGGGGGAGATAAATTACGATTTACGATTAACAATTAACAATTTTCTGCTTGATAAAATAATTAAAAGCATATAATATAGACTTGCACTTTAGGAGGTGTTATGAGAGTCCGATTATCTGCTCCGGATATAACAGAGAAAGAGATAAAATATATAAATAAGGTTCTTCTGGAATCCGATGGTATCCTTTCGATAGGTCCATGGGTAAAGAAATTCGAGGATACTTTTAAAGATTTTACATATAAAAAATATGCCGTTGCAGTAAATAGTGGAACATCAGCACTTTTCCTTCTCGCTAATGCAATTGGTTGGAAAGAAGGAAACAAAATCCTTACTACACCATTCAGTTTTATCGCATCGGCAAATACCGCTCTGTTTGTCGGAGCTACTCCGGAATTCGTAGATATTGATATTGAAACATACAATATCAATCTTAATAAAGCCGAAAAGAAAATTTCAAATGGTGATATTGATGGCGTAGTTGCCGTAGACGCTTTCGGACAACCAATTGATATGACAAGAATAATTGATGCTGCAAATAATAAAGGTATTAGAGTTATAGAAGATTCCTGTGAAGCACTTGGCAGTGAATACAAAGGGATAAAAGCCGGAACACTTTCCGATGCGGGCACATTTGCATTCTATCCGAATAAACAGATTACAACCGGAGAAGGTGGAATGATCGTTACTGATAATGAGGATATATATAGATATTGCATAAGTGCAAGAAGTCAGGGGAGGGCTGTAACGGGGTTGTGGTTGGAACATAAGATATTGGGATACAATTTCAGGATGAGTGAATTAAATGCGGCACTTGGGGTAGCTCAAATGGAACGCATTAATGAAATTCTTGAAAAGAGAAATCGAGTGGCTGGAAGATACTATGAGATGCTTAAAAATATCAATGGAATAAAACTTCCCTATATAGATAATAATATCAGTTTTATGAGCTGGTTTGTATTTGTAATAAGGGTTTCTAAATATGATGAAGAGATAAAACCGTTTCTTGAAATGGAAAAGATAGAAGGTGATAATTTAAAAGAGTTTAAAGACATTATTACAAGGGTTGAGAAGAGAAGAGAGAACTTAATTAGTCATTTAAAGGTAAACGAGATCGGTTGTAAACCTTATTTTACTCCGATTCATCTTCAAGAATTTTATAGAAGTAGATTCGGTTATAAATTAGGTGATTTTCCTATAACGGAATATGTGGGAGCAGGGACAATTGCTATTCCGTTCTATACAAATCTTACTGCTGAAAACCAGCGTTTTGTGGCAGATAAGATAAGTTGTTTTTAGTAACAGCTATACCCAAATCAATTTCCCGATGACTTCCTCTAAGAAAATATCTTTTTTCTTATTGTCAACAAAAGCGATCGAATGTTTTAAATCCATATCCGAGAAAAGGAGCTTTATAGCTTCAGCCTTTTTTTGTCCTTCTATAACATCTCCGTTTACTTTGAGATTATTAAGGTCCGTCTTTGTTGCAATATAATAATCAAACCCTAAATTATCTGCAATCTCTCTAATAATGAAGTCAAATTGAGCGGATAATAAAACTGTTTTATATTTGTTGCTTTTATATTTTTTAATTTCACCTACAATATTTTCTCTTAATATATTTTTGATTCTAAATTTATAAACATTACTAACAAGGTCATATATCTCTCCTCTTGTCAGAGTTTTTAAAATTTTTAAGAATTCATTTTTTGTTCTATTGTTCGAGATACATCTAAATTTATATAAAATACCCCAGATTAAAAAATTTAGAAAGTAAAAATAGTTCTTTGTTCTTCTTACAAAATAGAGAGCCATAACAACGGTAGAGTCTCTTGTTGTAAGTGTTTTATCAAAGTCAAAAATAGCAAGTTTTGTCGCTTTTTCCATAAGTGTTCTAAATATAAACCAATTGATAACTTATTGTCAATTATAAAAAGGTACCCAAAAATAGAGATAGAGAATTATCAATGATTTATACTTC
>CBDVEF010000123.1:0-5808 GCA_965372935.1 uncultured bacterium
ATTTCTATATAATTGAAAACATACCATTTTTTTTCTTTTAAAATTGATCTCGATATTTTTTTTGTCCAGGGACTAATGCTAAAAATTAGAGATACTTTTTCAAGTAATAATAACCAATTTTTTATAGTTTCAAAAGAAATTTGAATATCCCTTGCTATTGAATTTATTGAAAATGGACTCCCGACTTTAATAGGAATAAGTGAATATAATATCTCAACACCATCAATATTTTTTATATCTGAAAAAGCTCTGATATCCTCTCTTACTATTTGTTGAGTAAATGTATTTACCCATTTATTGTAAAATTCTTTTTTGCATTTTATAAATGGTTCAGGGAATCCACCAAAATTAAAAAGATTTTCCCATATAGCTTTAGAATCATTTGAATCATCAAAATCCAAATTTTTCAACCAGTGTTTATCTGTTATATTTATTTTAAAAACTTTTGAAAGTTCTGACACTGTAAATGGGAAAAGATGAAAAATAAAATATCTTCCTGCAAGAGAGTCTCCTCCCCCCTTTAACATATCCAATCTAGCACTACCCGTGACTAAAAAAGAATAATCATCTGAAAATTCATCATATATCCCTTTTAGGTAATTTTTCCAATTTTTATATTTATGTATCTCATCAAAAATAATTAATGGAGTAGAATTATCTATTCTATTTATGTCCTGGAAAAATCCCGGATTCTCTATTATTTTTCTCTTATTAGATATTATATCCCAATTAAAATAAAGAGAATTATTGTATAATTCCTGAATAAATTTAGCCAAAGTAGTTTTCCCTGATTGTCTTGGACCTGTCATAAGGATAAGAGATTTATCTTTTGACAAGTTTTTCCATAGTTTTACATATTCATTTCTTTCTATCATATTAATATATTACACCATACTCTGAAAAAGTCAAGACTTTTTCAGAGTATGGTAGAAATTACATGAAACAGTAATTAACTCTATTATCTCCATTTTTTTAAACAGGTTGTCTGAATGAGAAAAATCGGGGTCAGGCACCAGCCCGAGAAAGGGAGAGAAATTCACGACGAATTCACGAATAAAGGATAATGGACGTCAGACTTCAGACATCAGACATCAGCCGAAAAGGGAAAGAAAAAAATAACAACGAATTACACGAAGGGGAAGAATTTTAAGATTTAGGATGATTTGTTTTAGTGAAATTAGTGATTAACTTTGTATTATTAATGGATTTGCTACGAATTTGTAATTCGCCATTTTATTCAATCCTTAATAAGTGACATTTTAGAATTGTAGTATTATCCCCTATATTATTGTTGACTTTTTGTTGAATTAATATTAAAATAGTATAGAATAGTAAATGCTCTATGATATGATTAGGACAAGAATAATGATTTTTATTTGTCAAATGTATAAAATGATTGATTTTATAATTTACAAAAAGAACATATGATAACATTAATTTGGGAGGAGAAATGAACAAGATTGTTGAATTAAAAAATATCAGCAAAGTCTACAAATCAGGAAAATTTGGTGTGACTGCTCTAAAGAATATCTCAGTTGACATTCCCAAGGAGACATTTGTCACTTTTATTGGTCCGTCCGGCAGTGGAAAAACCACACTACTTAATCTTATTGGTGCTCTTGATACACCAACAAGTGGTGTTCTAAAAGTTGCCGGCATAGAGACAGGGAGACTTTCAATTAAAGAACGCTCTATATTCAGAGGAGAAAACATTGGATTTATTTTTCAAGATTTTAATTTGATTTCTATTTTAACAGTATATGAAAATGTTGAATATCCCTTACTTATGGTAAGAGAAACTCCAAAAGAAAAACGAACAAAAATCGTTAACTCACTACTTGAAAAAACAGGTATGATTGATCAGAAAAATAAATATCCTTCACAAATTTCCGGAGGACAAAAGCAAAGGGTTGCTGTTGCACGTGCATTAACTACATCTCCTCGTATTGTACTTGCAGATGAACCGACCGCGAATCTTGACCACAGCACTGCGTATATGATTATTAATCTAATGAAAAAGATGCGTGATGAGAGTGGGGTTACATTTATATTTTCAACCCATGATCCAAAAATTGTTAGTGAAGTCGATATAATTCATACAATTGAAGATGGCATTATTCAAAAAAGTGAGGAGGTTAAAAATGACCAATCTAATTAAAATCGCATTAAGGAATCTCCAACGTCAGAGAAGAAGAACATTACTTACTGTTGCAATAATCAGTGTTGGTGTTATAGCAGTGTTACTTTTTTCTGCACTATCAGGTGCGTTTAAAGACATAATGGTTGGTCAGATAACGGATTCTATGTTGGGTCATTTGCAGATACATAGAAAAGGTTATGTCAGTTCCATGGACAACCTACCTCTTGACAAAACAATTGATGAGAAACAAATGAAGAAAATTGGAGAGATACTTGATAAAATCCCTCAGGTTGAAGCATATTCAAAAAGAATCCTTATGGGTGGTATGCTCAGCAACTATATGGAAACAACTAACATTAAAGTTGCAGGGATCAATCCAAAGGATGAATCTATTGTTACACCTCTTTTAACGTCACGTATTAAAAAAGGTGCAATGTTAAAAAAAGGTGAAATACTATTGCCTGAATTAGTCACAAAAGGAATGAACTTAGAGGTCGGACAATCTATAGTTTTAATAGTTAATAATGTAGATGGTTCAGTTAACGGACAAAATTTTAAAGTTGCAGGAATAGTGGAATCCGTTGTTGGGCCTACTGGTAAATATGGATATATTCATATTGATGATGCAAAAACTATTCTTAGGATGGATGAATCACAAATCAGTGAAATCGCAATAAGGCTTAATAATATAGGTTCTCTGGATAATACTGTAAACCGGATATCGCTTGAAACTGCAAATATAAAAAACAAGCAAGGAGAGCCCATTTTAGAAGTTCATTCGTGGAAAAAACTTTCACCTTTTTATACTATTGCAGAAATGATAGACATTATGGCCCTTTTTATCAGTGTACTTCTTGTTGCCATTATACTCATAAGTATTCTCAATGTTATGATTATGGCAGTTTATGAAAGAATTAATGAGATAGGTACACTTACTGCTATTGGCACTTTGCCAGGCAAAATCCGTTCAATGTTTCTTTTGGAAGGTCTTTTTCTTGGCTTGTTTGGCTCTGTTGCCGGTTCAATTATTGGTGCTATATTAATAATTGCAACAAAGTTTGCACATATAACTATTGCTTATGGAAGAAATGAAAATATTCTTATAAATCCATCGATACCTTTTAATCAGATGGTTTTTATAATAACGATATCTACGATTATTGCAATTATAGCATCGTTACAACCAGCAATTAAAGCATCACACATGGATCCGATTGATGCATTACGGCATAGTTAAATAAAGGAAGTTTAAGGAGGTTATTATGAATGTAATAAAAATGATATTGTTTTTTTGCTTTGTAGGATGTGTATCAATAATTTTTGCCCAAACAAACAAAATCAATACCGAAGGTAATGAATTGCTAAAAATAATAGACAGTAATCTTGCACCGGTTTCGTTTGAATCATATAGAAAACTTATTAATATTGAACCAAATGGAAAGGAAAAAGAGTTTGTCTTATATACTGCGAAAAAAGGTAGTGATAAAATGGTAACAACCTTTTTATCACCTAAAACCGAGGTTGGCAGATCTACATTAAGGCTGGGAGATAATATGTGGCTATATATTCCCAATGTAGGTAAACCAGTGCGTATTACAAGCATGCAGTCTGTAACGGGAGGGATTTTTAATAATGCTGATATTATGCGACTGGACTATAGTGAAGAATACGATTGTGTAAAACTTGACAAAAGCAGTAAAGAGTATTTAATGACACTTAAAGCGAAAACCGGCAATGTTGCTTATGATAAATTGCTTGTTGAAGTGGATATTATCAATAAATTGCCAACACAAATAGAATGCTATACATCCTCTGATATGCTGATAAAAACTCTTTATTTTAAAGAAGTAAAATCTATGAATAAAGGCATAAAAAGACCTACGGTTATTGAAACAGACAGTCCTCTTCACAAAGGGTATAAGTCAGTTATGATTTATGCAAAAATGAAGATTCGCGAATTCCCTGATGAGGTATTTACAATACAATATATGCCAAAAATACCTAATTTGAGAAATTGATTTGAGGATAATAATCCTATTTTTCCTTTTTCTTTTCATAACAAGCACTGTTTTTTCTCAGGACTATAATTTTGATGTATCTGAATTTGAGAAAAAATCACTTGAATTTTCCGGTACTGTTGAATTTCGACCATCTCTCATTATTCCGGAAAATAAAAGTTTGTCATGGAATCTTAAATATTTCAATATGAACAATACACCCAACCTATTAGATAATTACTTGTTATTAGTATCACCAATTATAAAATTCGAGAATAAAGGATTATCGGTTTATGGATCAGGTGATGGCCGTATTACATATAACAATCTTGATAATGATTGGGCTTTTAACATTTCCCTATTGGAAGGATATGGTAAATATGAGTTCAATCCAAGATGGAGTATTCTTCTAGGTAAAAAATTGTATAAATGGGGAAAAGGATATATCTATAATCCGGTTTCCTATGCAGGACGTCAGAAGGATGTTAATAATGTTGATGTCTCTTTGGAAGGGTATTACTCATTTTCTATAGAATATGTTAAAAGCTTTTCTTTAAAAGTGCTTAAAAATCTCTCACAGGAGCTTGTCATTATACCTGTTTATAAAAAACTAAATGATGATTACAGAACAGGTGACAGACACTGGTTTTTTTCCCGTACTTACTTTTTAATTGTTAATACCGATTATGAGCTATTTTTTAATATGTCTGAGGAATTTGACTATAGAATTGGTGTAGCTATAGCTCATAATATTTTAACAAATTGGGAAATACATGGAGAGTTTTCATTTCTATCGGAAGAGGAGAAAATGTTGATAGCTGAAACCAGCTACCCTGAACCACGGATTGAAAATAACATTATACAATCGATTGTCGGAACACGTTATCTTTCACCTTTTAATGCTACTTTTTATCTGGAATATATTTATAATGGTGCTGGGCTAAATAATCAGGAAATACAAGACTGGTATACATCAGCACAAAATGTACTTGAATCTCAAAATATACAGGCAATTAATCTTATGAGTAAAGAGTGGTTCTTAAATATGAACAAGCAATTTGTAATGAAACATTATCTTTATTTTAAAATACAATATCCTGAGCCATTCTATTTTCTCTATTTAACTCCGTCTTTATATTTTCTCTTTAATATGGTTGACAAAAGTTTTATTAGCGGTCTGGATATGAATTATAAACGTTTTAATGCAGTTAGTTTTAATACAAAACTGATTTGGTTATATGGAGAACCTAATAGTGAGTTTGGCTCAAAAATATCAGAGTTAAAAATAGAATTAAATGCAAAATATTTCTTTTAGAGATTGGACAAAACAGGGTTAGAGAAATAGAGAACAACCACGGAAGAAGAGAAAAAACACAGAAAGGGAAATTCACCACGAATTCACAAATTTAGAACGAATTTCACTAATGGGAGAGAATAATTTTTTACCTTTATTTCACGAATTGGGACGAATTACACAAAAGGGAAGAGAGGAAATAACCACGAATTCACTAATAAATAGGAAATGGACATCAGACGTCAGACACCAGCCGAAAAGAACCACGGAATAGAGAAAATAAACACGGGGACGGGGGAAACATCAGTAATTCACAATTCACAATTTTAATCCGTTCCCGTTGACGTTTGTCGTTCCCGTTTTTCGATTTTCATCTG
>CBDVEF010000124.1:0-5746 GCA_965372935.1 uncultured bacterium
ACTTCGCCGGTTGGATAAAATCCTTTATAGTTGACGCTCCACTTAAAATAGTAAGGTCCACCCGGTTTATGCTTATAATTTTTCTTACATCCTATCAACAGAATTATACACATAATAATAATAAAAAACAGTTTTTTCATAACCAATACCTCTTTTCAGAACATTCCGAATATACCCACCACGCCTGTTATAAGAAAATCTCCTATATGTTGAGAACTTACAGGAATAGAGAATAAAATTCCGGCAAATATGAGATTCATAAGTATTACAAACATCATTGAAAAGACAAATCCACCTCTCTTTAAATCCGGCTGATCAAAATGTATATCTTTTATTGTACTTATAATGTGAATCCCATATGCAATACCTACGAGAAACAGATCAAATTTTCTGTATCCTATCTGTAGAAATGGATATGGAATAAGTAAAATAAACGATGTGAGGGGGAAAAAATAGGGAGAAAGTCTCGTAATAAGATTGTCCCCTTCTACTTCAACAGAACCCCCGACTTTCCCGGTGACAACCAATTTCTTTACCCTCTTAAAGAATGCCCAGGAGAAGACAACATGAGTTACCTCATGCTCAAAATTATCAATAAATCTAAATGAATGTTTTGTAAATCCTTCAATTAATAATCTTATTGCAATAAAGGTGAAAATTCCAATTAAAAAAAACATCTTTTCAGCTGTTACATCAATATAGATTTTTAAAATTAGAAAAAACGAATATGTAAAACCAATAACTAAGGGAATCTCAATTAGAAAAAATAAAATTTTAAGAATGGGGAAGAAAATATTCCCTCTTCTTTTATTATATAGTTTATTTCTCTTCAATAAATGCTAAATATCCTCTATATGTTTCATAAACATCAAATTTACTTACTACTTCAAGGGGGGAGTGCATACTTAATACGGGTGTACCACAATCAATTGTTTCAATACCAACTTCTCCGAGGAACTTGGCAATTGTTCCACCTCCACCTTCATCTACTTTTCCCAATTCACCTGTTTGCCAAACAATTTTCCTCTTGTTGAACATTATTCTCATTTTTCCAAAAAATTCAGCATGACAATCATTAGCCCCATATTTCCCTCCAGCTCCCGTATATTTTGTTAACACAATACCATAATTAAGCTTACAGGCGTTATTTATCTCATTCACAGATTTATATGTAGGATCAATTGCTGCATTAACATCTGAAGAAAGAGCCTGAGAATTGTTTATCACTTTTCTAAGAAGCGTATATGTTGGTTTTAACCCTGCATTTTCAATGGTTTTGAGTACTGCATCTTCAATAAATTTGGATTTTGCCCCTGTATTTCCGTCACTGCCTACCTCCTCTTTATCTGAGAAATATATTATCGTAGTATATGCGTGTGTTTTTGCGTCAAACAGGGCTTCAAGACTTGTAAAAGCACAAACCCTGTCATCATGACCATAGCCACCTACAAGACTTCTGTCAAATCCAATATCTCTTGCTTTTCCCGCAGGAACAATTTCAAGCTCTGCACTAAGAAAATCTTCCTCTATAATGCCATATTTTTTATTTAATATCTTCAATAAATTCTCTTTTACTTTTGTTTTTTCATCCTTATCTTTTACAGGTATACTTCCAATAAGTATATTTAGGTTTTCACCGGGAATAGCTTCACCTATCTTCTTTGTACCTTGAATTTTATATGAAAGATGTGGAAGAATATCTGTTATTGTAAAAATAGGGTCATTTTCATCCTCTCCGATTGTAATATCTACTTTTTCACCATTTGCTTTTATTACTACGCCATGAATTGCAAGTGGTATTGTAACCCATTGGAACTTTTTTATACCACCATAGTAATGTGTTTTAAGCAATGCCAATTCCAGATCTTCATATATTGGATTCTGTTTGAGATCAAGTCTTGGAGAATCAACATGTGAACCTATTATTCTTACACCATTTTCTATAGGTTCCTTGCCAATAACAATAAAACAGGCAGATTTTCCTCTGTTGATAATATAAAATTTTTCGCCTTTTCCCTCCTTAAATCCTCTTTTCTTAGCTTCTTTTACAGCATTGTCAATATTTTCTCTTTCTGTTTTACAGACACTTAAATATTTCATATATTTTTCATTAAACTCAAAAATTAATTTTTCTCTCTTCTTATCAATAAGTGCCCATCCATTTTTCTTTTCGTAGGCAAATTTGCTTTTCTTCTCTTTCTTCTTTGCCATAAGTCCTCCTTATTAAAAATAATTATACCAGTTTTCAGGATTATCAGGTAAACTCAGGATATACGGTTCATCTTCCGTAATTGCAATTGAATGTTCAAAATGACAGGCAAGACTTCCATCCGCCGTAGTAGCTGTCCACATATCATCAAGTACCTTTACTTCAAAATTTCCCATCGACAACATCGGCTCAATTGCAATTGTCATTCCCTTTTTAAGTCTTGGACCTATCCCACCTTTCCCGAAATTGGGAATTTCCGGGGCTTCATGTAACTCTCTGCCTATACCATGTCCAACATATTCTCTTATTACACTATAACCTCTCTGCTCAGCATATACTTGAATTGCATTGGATATATCTCCTAATCTATTGCCGACTATAGCGATATTAATCCCTTCAATAAGACATTGTTTAGTCTCTTTTATAAATTCCCTTACCTTTTCCGGAACATTCCCGACAGGGATTGTCACTGCGGCATCTCCATTGTAACCTTTATATCTACAACCAAGATCCAGGCTTACAATGTCTCCCTCTTCCAAAAATCGCTTTTTAGATGGGATTCCATGAACTATCTCTTCATTTATTGATATACAAATCGTAGATGGATAACCATTATAGCCTTTGAAATTAGGGACTGCATTATTCCTTCTTATAAACTCTTCAGCCAATTGATCAAGTTTGTATGTAGAAACACCAGGATTTATATAATCTCTTAGATATACAAATGTATTTGCTACAATTCTATTCGCTATTCTCATAATTTCTATCTCTTCATTAGATTTCAGAATTATCATAATATATCATCCTTTATTCTCCCAATCTCTTTTTCTGGAATCTCAGATGGCATCAGTTCATATACCACAGTTGCTTCATTGGAAAATTTTAGTTTATCCCATGGAAATATTCCATCATAAGGAAATAGATGTTCGTCAGATTTTCCATTATTATCATGAATATGATAATGCTTGTATTTATTTATATCCAAAGGATTTTGTTTCCCTATCAACCAGTGTCCAGTATCAAAACATATTTCAAATTTGTTATTAAAATAATTTCTCAAATTATCCAACCATGCTGTTGAATCTCCAAGTTTATGCATGGAAAGATTCTCCAGGTAAAGTTTTATATCATATTTATCTGCAAATTCGATTAATTCGATTAATGATATTTTTAATTTTTTCTCTCTTTTACATCTTTCCTCTTCATCAATTTTAGACGATGAATGTATAATCAACCTGTCAATCTTTAATATTTGAGCGGCAATGACTGCTTTTTCAATTTCCCTTAACGAATACAGTCTTCCCCATTCATCTATTGATGATATATCAATAATATTATCTCTAATTCTCATTGGCTGATGTAAGGAGACAGCTTTTATCCCTTTTTTATTAAGTTTTTGTTTTAAGCTTCTTATTCTTTTTATATTATCTACTAATAAATGACCTTCCTGGATCCTTATCTCTATAAAAGGACATATACACTCAAAGTATTTTAATGATTCTTCAATAGGAACATTTTTAACTAATGTAGTTGAGCAAGCTCTTATCAACTATCTACAAACTCCTTTATTTTTTTCGCAATTTCAAAAAATGACTTTGAAAAATCTGAATCCTTGTTTTTAATTATATGAAATATCCCTTTATCACTTGTTTCTGTAACAACAGGTTCAAGGGGAAGTTCTCCAAGTAATGAAATGCTCATATCTTTCGTTGCCTTTAAAATTGCACCTTTCTTAAATATCTCGATTTTTTCTCCGCAATGCGGACAAAGAAGATAGCTCATATTCTCAATGATACCAGCTACAGGTATTTCAAGTTTATTGGCAAATGTTATGTTTTTTCTAACATCAAGCACCGCTAATTCCTGCGGTGTAGATACAATCACAGCAGCATCAAGAGGTTTCATTTCCTGGGCAATACTTAATGCTTCATCGCCTGTACCCGGAGGAAGATCAACTATCATATATTTGATATCTCCCCAATTAACATCCTGTATAAATTGTTGAACTGCTTTTATCTTTAACGGTCCCCTCCATATAACAGGGGAGTCCTTCGTAGGCAATAGAAATGCCATAGATATAACAAAAAGGTTTTTATTTGCAGCAATGGGTATTATCTTTTGATTCTCGACATTTAATTTTTTCTCTTCGATTCCAAGTAATTTGGGGATATTTGGTCCTGTAATATCAATATCCATCAATCCGACCTTTTCATTCATCATTTCAGATAGCCATATGGCAAAATTAGCGGCAATCGTGGACTTTCCAACACCACCTTTACCACTCATTATAGCAATTTTTTTGATTCCTTTAAAATATTCCTTTTTCGTATTTAGATTTAAATTAGGTTTTTCCATCTATGACTCCAAATTTTTATTGTTCTCATCTAAGTGAATAATATTCATCCGATATGATTTTAGCTCTTCTTCATTGTATAATGCATATGATATAATGATACATTTATCACCGATATGAACCTTTCTGGCTGCCCCTCCATTAATACAAATAACACCTTTGTTTTTTTTATCAATAATTACATATGTATCGAATCTTTCACCATTATTCAGATCAATTACAGAAACTTTCTCTCCTGCTAAAAAATCCGCAGATTTGCAAAGCTTTTCACTCAGTGTTATACTTCCTCTATAATTTAAGTTTGCCCCAGTTATAGTCCCTCTGTGTATCTTTGATTTTGCCATTTCTCTATACATATTACTCTCCTTTGAAATCACCCCATTATAATTAATATATTAAAAAAGTCAATAGTTCATTTTCGTAATATTGAAAAGATTAAGTCCTGATTTTCCAGTAAATAAGCTATTTTTTTAATATCATTTATAACAATATTCGCATTTGAAATACACTCGGGTGTTGTGCCGTCTAAACCACTTATACAAATTCCCACTACCGCCTTTTTTAACATCAATATATCATTGTTCCCATTCCCGACAGCAATTGTGTTTGTATATCCGAGTTTCATTATATGTGCAAGTTTCTCAGCTCCTGTTTTTGTATTTACGATATTTACTTTCAACCCTTTTAATTCTTCTCTCGCATTTCCAAATGTATCACTTGTTGCAATATAAATATTTATACAGCTTTGAAATTCTTCTATTAAACCTTTAGCATCATCTGTTAATCTGCCATTTTTAGCCAAAGTACCGTTAAAGTCGAAAACTATATTTTTTATTTCCGTCAAACCCCTTCCCGGCAATTTGATTTTCACATCTACCTCCTGTAAATATATTATAAGCATTTAATTATAACTTAACTCTTACTATTCAGATATTTTATGCTATTTACTTTATAATGTCAAATAAAAGGAATAAATACGGGCGAGGGAGATCAGCCACTAATTAACGAATAAAGAATAATAGACGTCAGACGCCAGACATCAGACTTCAGCCGAGAGGAAGGGAAAGATAAATAATCACCCTCACCTAAATCCTCTCCCATCAAGGGCAAGGAAGTAAACCACAGAAGAGAGGAGACTTGTCAAGAATGTTGTGTATGGGATTAATATTCATAAGGTAATTCTC
>CBDVEF010000125.1:0-5705 GCA_965372935.1 uncultured bacterium
GATACAGTAGCACGGATACATTGTGGCTTTTGTGAATATATTGACTCATGCATACGTTATACCATTACGCAGCAAGCTGCGGGGAATTAACCCGGGAGAGATTAAAGATTTAAAATTTTTAAGGAAAAACAAATTATTTTTTAATCTCTTTTTAGTTTTATCCACTCACTAAATTTATTATTTCATCAGAATTTAAACCACTTAATCCTAATTTATCTACTGTCCTTCCTGATTCCCAAAAATCCATATTTAACATTGTTGAACCAATTTTTATAATAGAATCTATGTTAGGTGTAGAAATACCTAAATGATGTCCTATCGACGCAATCGGGACTAAGCTCATTGGAATATCTTCAGTCAGATATCTGGTATTTATTGTTGTTGGAGCTTTTATCCCTTTCCAAACTATATTCTTTTGAATAACTTCGTATAGAGAATTTCCTTTTATCCCATAAGAACTTTTTAAAAAATTCATTGCAGATTGTGCTTTCACTTTAAGAACTTTTGCAACCTCCGATCTTTCTCTATCAATTTTCTCTAAAACAGTAGCAACTATAGGCGTTATTCCTTCATGATAATAATCAAACTTTTCTCCCGATTCAATCCTTGCACTATTTAAAATGGTTGGTACCGGATGAAAAATCGCTCCAAAATTATTTAAACTAGTCTCTAAGACATTTGCTGCTGGAATAAATTGAGGATATATTTTACTTATTACTCTCATAAGCTTTTCTATATTTCTTGCTGGAAATGAAGCAATAAAAAGAGATTTTTTTCTTCCGTAAATTATAACCTTTGTAGAGCTTATCTTTCTGCAGGCATAAATTAAACTCTGTGCTTCGCCAATAATTGGCTTATTTTTTATTTTTTCTTCTGCTAAAATTTTACTAAACTCAAGGGCACCTCCAGTTCTTCCTGGATTCAATATTATTACCTGTTCATCCTTTAAATAGGGAGCTGAAATCTTCGCTATTTTTGCATGTGCATTAACAGGAGTTACAATCATAATTAATTCAGCACCATTGATAGCTAATTCAAAATTATTAGTTACTTCATTTAGAACAGCGACGCCCTCTTCTTTTGGGCTCTTTAATTCTATACCTCCTTTTTTAATAATTGGTTCTAATTCTTCTTTAAATATACTGTATAAATTCACCTTATGTCCCTCTAAAGCTAAATGTGAAGCAATTGCTAATCCGCCATTACCTGCCCCTACTACTGCAATCTTCATATTCCTACCTCTTTCTTATTTTATTAAATACAATTATCTTTTTTCTCTCCAAAGCATAACATCAGTAATTTTGTTTTTAACTTCCCTTAAGATTTTCTTTAACTATTAATAAATATTTAAAAAGTTTTAAAATTTTGGGTAGGAAGATAATAGAACATACACCATTTTATTATAATCTTCTTTCAAAAACATATTATGATAAAACACTGTCTATTCATTTAATTAGACAATCTCCTGATAACCATGCCAATATACTTAATCATAGGAGCAGAAAAAATTCCTCCCCCTTGAATGGGTAACAAAGCGACAAAAGATGAGATAAAGATCATGACCAATCGATAGTCTTTTATCATTCTTTGCAAGGAATGAACCATTCCCTCAATCTTCTTTAACTTCTCTAAAATAATGCTTAGTAAATATACTAAAAATATAATCCCCAATAATTCAAGCATTCCTGTATTAGTAATAACATTTTTAAAGATGACTAAAATCTGCCGAGGTTCAATTTTAAAAAGGATACCTAACAATATTGAATTGAATATAAGGTTAAGTCCTAAATTAATCTTAATTTTAAGCAAGAATAGAATAAAGATTATTATTACAAGTAATTTAACGATTTCAATCGGCATATATAACCAACAATTCCATTAAAATAAATATAAATCCATCTAACCAGAAATTATGGCCACTATTAATTTTTACCTCATAAAGACAGAAGAATTCACACTATATTTATAAAATTTATTGGGTATGATCATATACTTATCCACCGATTAATACTGGTAATACTTTGATCTTATCATTATCCCGTACAATGTAATCTAAATTTACAATTTTTTTATTGACTAATATTAGACCAATAAGACTTAATTTTCTCTCGGGAATAAATCTAGTAACAATATTTCTTATTGATTCATTCTTCGCTAATTGAAGAGTCACAAACTCTTCCTTTTTATAATCTTGCATATATTCTGCTAAACTAGGATCAAATTTTAGTTTAATCTGTATCATAGATTATATAATCCCTCTCGAAAATAATAATCTTCAATCAGATTGAGGAAATACATTAATGATATATCATATAATGCTCTCCTTGAATAAAAGAATGATTTTAAGTTATCTGTCTTTTTGATAACTAATACCATCATTACTACAACAACTTATAAGTTCTTTGCTACAAACTGATTTATATTTATAATGGGTTTTTCATTTTCTTTCCTGCTAATTTAAAAAACAACATATTATTGGTAAATCCTTATAGACAAACGTTTAGTATCTTCATATTTTTTTCTTTGTTTAATATTTCTAAAGAAAAAACTACTTTTACCTAAGTGTATATATTTAAGTTGATAACATTCACAACAAATTTAGATAAAAATCATTATTACTTTTTTTTATAAATTAACAAACTCATGCCATAAGCTTAATTTTGTACCTATGTTGTCTGCTTTGGCCTTATTGTAAATACTATTTGCAACAACAATATCGTGTATTCCCATACCAATTGGCATAAAATATATCCGTTCTTCATTTGTTTCTCTTCCAGGCTTTTGGTTAATTATAATATTCCCTAATTCAGCATAAATGTCTTCATCTTTTATAAGATTCTCAAAAAACATTTTAGCGAGAGTAGGTGTTTTTCTATGCTTAACCTCTCCCCAATTATCAACTACTATTTTGTTTGCTTTTAATATTACTTTATATTCCTCTTCTTGATAAGAACCAACATGTACAAAAAGTGCTCCTTGTTTAACATAATGTTCTTTAATTAGTGGTTCATCTGCTACTGTTACTGTAACAATAACATCTGCTTCTTTCGCTGCATCTTCTACAGAATTAACAGGTTCTATATTGACATTTAATTTTTCACTCATTATTTTTGCAAAATTGGATGAATTCTCTCTATTAATATCATATACCTTTACTCTAGATATATTGTGTAAAACTTCTAATAATGCCTTAAGTTGTGTCCTAGCTTGAATCCCGCAACCAATAATACCAATTTCTTCAGAATCCTCTCGAGCAAGATATTTTGCTCCCACACCTGTAGCTGCACCTGTCCTCATTGCACTTATCAGCGTAGAATCCATTATGGCAATAGGTTTGCCATTTAACGCATCATTTAAGATTATAATTCCAAGCCCTCTAGGTAACTTGTATTTCAGAGGATTTTGGGTGAAACCAGCCATCCACTTTATTCCCGCCTTATTCACATGACCACCAACATATGCTGGCATACAATTAATCCTACCTACCTTTTTTTCATTTAAATCTAACACTGTTTTTGAGGGAAGAATTACCTGATTTAAAGCTAGCAATCTAAATGATTCTTCAACATCTTTGATTACCTCTTTCATATTTAAACCACCTGCGGTTATTACATCTTCTTGAGAAAGATAAATGAATTCAGAATTAGCTTTAGTTACCATTTTATTTCTCCTAATTATAAATTTTTTTGATTATTTTAAAAGGCAATTGTTTCAATTTTACCTGTTTTAAACCTTTCTAAACTAAATGCACCTATGGGCAAACATCTACTTTCCCCATCCAGTATTAACTCAGCCATAGCTTGTCCACAAATTGGAGTATGCATAAAACCTGCTGCAACAGCAACATAAAAATTATTAATTTCAGGAACTTTATCCAAAATTGGTTCTCTATCTGGTGTTATATCATAGAACCCTGAAAATTGGCGAAGAACATTTATATTTGCCAAACTGGGTATACCTTTTATTAGTAGCTTAGCAAGTTTTTTTATGTATCCTTGACTAACTGTCATATCATAGGTAATTTTATCTTCAGGAACCCATTGCATGTGGCCCCAACCAGCTATAATTCCATTATCTACCGTAGTCTGTACACACCACAGATAATTATACAAAGAAGATTGGAAATTAATTAACGGTCCAATTGTACCTTCGGCAACAGGTTCAGTTATAATTGCTTCTTCTATAAAAGGAAATATAGGAATATCAACGCCAACCATTCTCCCTATTATTGAGCTCCAACTTCCTGCAGTACTAATAATAATTTTAGTTGTTATTTCTCCTTTATTTGTCTTTATTATCCATTCCCCATTGATATATTTAATGGCTTCTACTTCAGTATATGTGTATATATATACTCCTAATTTTTTCGCAGCCTCTGCATATGCAAAAACTGCCCTAAAGGGATCAGCTTTACCATCTTTAGGACCATAAGAAACGCCAACAACTCCATCAATATTCAAAATAGGTACTATCTCTTTTACTTCCTCTGGACTAATCATTCTTGTATTTACCCCTAATGAATTTTGAAGTTTGACAAATTGACGATGTGCCTCCAATTCTTCTTCACTATAAAAAAGATAAATATAACCTGTTTGGGAATATTTAGTATCATAATTTAATTCTTCACTAAGATTTCCCCATAACTTTATAGCTTCCCTACCCATTATAATTCTTTCTTTCTTGGCATATTGTGCTCTTATGCCTGTTCCACACCTGCCTGTTGCACCACTACCCAGATATCCCTTTTCTATAAGCACTATATCCTTAGCACCTTTCTTTGCTAAATTATAAGCAACAGATACACCCATACCTCCTCCGCCGATAACAACAATATCCGCTCTATTTTTCATTTTTCGTTCACCTCTACTGGATCACTTAACACCTTCAAAGGTATTGGAATAATCGGTGGCCTTGTAACAGGTAAACCTATCTCTTGAAAACTTTTTTTTGTTTTTTTAGCTAGAATAGGTTGAGCTAATGAAATACAAACTCTTCCTTGACAAGGACCCATACCTAAATGTAAATAACGCTTTAAAGATTCTATATCCTTATAACCTGCATCTATTGCTCTTATTAAATCTTCTTCGGTAACATCATTACAACGACATATGATTTTACTTTTTGCATTGTTACTCATTCTTTTACCTCTCTTGTTTTTACTTCGATATCTCTAGCTTCTAAACCAATATATTTAGGTATTTCTATAGATACAATCGGAGCATCTCCAATTGATTTATCTCTCGAGATAATTTTAATAACTTTTCCTTCTCCAATTTTCTCACCCTTCCTATTAAGAACATTTACAATATCTCCTTTTATAGGTAGGGGCAGATATTCATAAGGTAAGGTAATTATCGCACTCTCTTCCTTGTATTTTAGTAAATATATTGCCAAACCAGGACAAACTTGTACGCATAAACCACAGCCAGTGCACTTTTCAAAATCTACTTTTGGAGAACAATTTATTTTACCGATTAATACAGCACCTGAGGGACAGATTTCTTCACAAGGATTACAAGGAATATTTTCTGGACATTCAAATATTGCTACAGGACCTCTTTGAATTCTATCCTCAGATGGAAATTCTATATCTTCTAAAGTAAGACAACCAGTATTCTTCCAATTGCTCATATTGATACCTCCTTAATACTCTTATTTATAATCTCACCGCGAGGACCTTCTCTAAATTCTCTCCTTTGTCTGAT
>CBDVEF010000126.1:0-5704 GCA_965372935.1 uncultured bacterium
TTAATCTTTTTTCAATATTATAGAGAATAAACAGCAATGAAAGAATATCATATCTATTATGTTTTATCACAACATCTATTCTGCTATCTTCTCCCCGCCTCAGGTAATCAAAGTAAATATATGGAATCAGAGAACCCATGATATCATTGGTTCTTTTATATTTAATAATTTCCCTTTCGATATCCTGTAATGCTGTTCCACCAATTCTCTTCCTATAAAATGCTCTGCATGGGTATAACAAATCGATATGAGGTGTGTTTGTAAATTCAATACCGATTCTATTTAGTATATATCTCGTTTCAAGAATATGTATATCAAAACTTTTACCGTTATATGAAACAAGATACTTAAATTTTCTAAATACATTATTAATTTCCTGAAGCATTGAATACTCAGATGATGGTTCTTCCAGGAAAAACTGTTTAATTTGAAATCCATTATCTTTGAGATATCCGAACCCCACAAGAAAAGGTATTGTTCCCGCACCACTTGAAAGTCCAGTTGTTTCCGTATCAAAAAATAGCATATCCCTTACTGAAATTTCGCTTTCAATTTTAAAATATAACTTCATAATTTTATTCATTACAAAATCATTGTAAATTATATATTTTCCTAATTTTATTGGGAATGTGTAAAACTTATTATATATTTCAAAATCCTTATTTTTAATCTTTTTCTCTTGTGTATTTTTTGTTTTAAGTCTTTTAATTTGATCTTCAATGCTCATAAGACAAAATAAGATTCAAAAATTTCAATGTATGTTTCTTTCCATTTCGCCCAACCTCAAGCTCTGGCCCCACGCAGGAGGGGCAACCCTCCTTACACGGACATAACGATATAAGCTCCTTCATTTCAATTAATATATCATTATAAAGTGTTAAAAACTTTCTTGATAATCCAATACCATTGGGATAGTTATCATATATAAAAACAGCCGGTCTATTTGTAGTGGGATATCTCAGATATGTCGCTACACTGATATCGTGCAGGTCGCACATTAAATGGATAGGAGCGATATTTTTTAGTACATTTCCAAATCCTTTTAATGCTCCTATAAATTCATCATCGGTTAAATTTTGAACGGTTTTGAAATTTTCATAAAATTCGAACCATACTGCTGTAGTATCCATTTCGAGTTCAGGTAGTTCAATTTTTCCCCAACCAATATTTTCATGTGTGAAAAGTTTAATTTTTTTAAATATAGTAGGTACGCTCCTTATGCTTATGTCTCCATAATTTAAAAAACCGAAACCTAGTTTATGTTCTTCATCTTTATGAAGTACATTTATTGTCGTTTTCATTTCAGCATCCGTATAATAATTAACATCGACCCTTTTTACATATGCCTTTTTTCTTTCCCAATCAAGGTTATCAACATGATACTGAATACTTCTGTGAATATATATAGCATCTTTATGTAAAAGCATCGGAACACTAAAGTAATCCATCTTACCTATAATATTTTCAGGTTTTTTTGTTTTGTCAATAATAACGAAATTCTGTGTCGAGGCACTTCTCAGACTGATCTCTTCAGCAGGATATATCGATTCGGTCCAATGCCATTGTCCTTCCGAATGGTGAAGAATACCGTTATTTTCAAGATATTTTAATATCTCGTCTGTTGTATCTACACCAAATGTTTCGTTATCCTTAAAAGGAAGTTCAAATGCTGCGCATTTAATATGATTAATTAATATGATAAGATTATTGGCATTTATAATGCCTGATTCCGGAGAATTACCAAAGAAATATTCCGGATGATTTATCATAAATTGATCAATAGGAGCACTTGATGCCACTATAATTGATATCGCCGTTGCAACACCTCTTCCAGCTCTCCCTGATTGTTGCAGAAAACTGGTGATAGTCCCGGGATAACCTGCTGTAATTGAAACATCCAATCCCCCTATATCAATGCCCAGTTCAAGAGCATTTGTACTAATTACAGTTTTTATTGAACTGTCCTTTAATCCTTTTTCAATATTTCTCCTCTCAAGAGGGAGGTATCCACCTCTATATCCCTGCACTAATTCAGGATTTTTATGCATTATTCTTGCTTTTTCCCTTAAATATGTTGTTAATATTTCAACTGCTGTTCTTGTTCTTACAAATATTATTGTTTTAATCTCATCCCTTAAGAACTCCTCTGCAATCTTTGTTGTTTGTTTAATATATGATGATCTTATTCCCAATTCCCTATTTATCACAGGTGGATTGTATAAAATGAAGTGTTTCTCGCCTGAAGGTGCGCCGTTTTCTGTTATAATCGCAACACCTTCTTCTATTAAGTTTTCAGCAAGCTCCTTTGGATTCCGTATTGTAGCAGATGAAAGTATAAATATGGGTTTAGATCCATAGAAATTTGCAATTCTTTTTAGTCTTCTTATAACATTTGCCACATGGCTACCAAATATGCCTCTATATTGGTGCATTTCATCGATTACCACATATTTCAAATTGCTAAACATCTTTATCCATTTAGTGTGATTGGGTAGTATACCTTGATGCAACATATCAGGATTCGTAACTACTATATTCCCAACATTCCTGATTGCTTTTCTTGCATTAACCGGTGTATCTCCATCAAATGTATATACCTTTAAACCACCGCCGATTAATTCGTTTATATTAACTAATTCGTGAACCTGATCTTGTGAAAGAGCTTTAGTTGGGAACAGATAGATAGCTCTTGAGGTTGAATCCTTAAGAAATGAGTTTATTACAGGAATATTATAGCAAAGTGTCTTGCCGGAAGCGGTTGGTGTCACAATTACAGTATTATTCCCCCCTGCTATATAATCTATAGCTTTATTCTGATGCTTATAAAGTCTAAATATATTTTTTCTATTTAGTGCTATCGTTAAGCGTTTATCTATATAATCAGGTATATCCCCGAAAATTCCTTCCTTTGGAGCAATTGTTTCCCATTTTGTTATATTATTCATAAATTGTTCGTTTGATTTCAAGGCATCTATTATTTGATCAATATTCATCTATAATTTTCTCGAATATATTTAGAAGTTCCCCGAAATTAACACTATATGAAAACATTTTGATCTCTTTAACAGGTATTTTATTTCTATTTTTAAAATCTATATTCTTATAAATCACTTCTGTAATATCCGCAATATTTACATCTGTTAGAGGAATGGCATATGGAAGCAATGCAAGGGATTTCAAACTATCAAAAGGAAAACTTATAACAGGCAAATTCGATGCAATTATCTCGAAAATCGATGTTATGAAAATAGGTTTCAATGATGGGATAACGGCAAGAGAAGCGTTGTTATAAATAATCGATTTATGAAATCTGTTTTCACAATATATAACTTCAAGATTGGGGATATTCTCATTTATTTCTAATTTTTCGACCTCCTTTTTTACAATTTTAAATCCAATATTTTTTTTAAATATACTAAATATTTTCGCTACATCTATAAACATTTCTATCTCATTATCTGTTAAATTAATATCTTGCAATATTACACTTGGTTTATTTATATCAATGTTGTAATATTCTAAAATTTCCTCAAATTTTTTATCTTCATGCAATCTGTAAATCGAATGATTGTAAATTCCACCCCATTTATATTGTTTGCTGTTACCTGGATTAATTGTTTGTTCAATTACATCCCGTGAATATTTATCAAAATAAATATATTTTAAATTTTTGGGAGAAAGATGCACAAAATCAGGGTACCCAATTTCATTTATCATATTAATCTCATCAATTTCAGCAGATGAACATGTAGGAATTTTATGATGATCAGCAAACAATAATAGAGGCATTATATGGGCATAGTAAACTAAATCAAATTTATATTTTTTCAACAGAGAATCTATTTCATTATTGATTATTTTTATTATTATTTTTATTTCATTTGATGAAAGATAGTGAAACAATGTTTCACTATAGCTACATTTTTCATAAACAGGTATTTCAAACGGAATTTTATTACTATTAAATAAGATATTTACAGTATTAAATGGATATTGATTATTTTCAATATATTCAAATGAAATAACTGTTACTGTGTGTTCCTTTTTTAATAATTCCATTGCGAGATTCTGGATTTTGTATCCCACTTCCGAGTAATCAAGAGGGGTATCGCATACAAGTAAAATATTCATATGGATATGATAAAGTTAAGTCTGATATTTGTCAAGCAATGACGGGTGTTAATAAAAGATATCTATGAACATATGTTACTATACAAAGATTTCTATTTTATCCCACTACGATTTCTGTATTTATCTCATCAATATATTAATTTCTTAATTTATTGGAAAATGTAGTCATTCTCCATTTCCTATAATTCTTTAATTTTCCCTAATCTAATCTTTTTCCTTAATCGGTATATATATGTCTATTTCCGTTTCTGGATTATCTGCACCCTTAAATCTTTCATCATATAGTTCTAAATCAAAACAATCAGCTACAACATAATTGGATTTAGGTATCCACTCATCATAAGCAAAGTGGAATATTTTGGCTATTTCTTTTACTCCGCCTTTGCAAGAAAACACTGCATATTTATGTTCAGGAATTGTTTTGCCTACTAATGTAATAGGAATGGAAGATAAATTTGCGACTTCTCCACATGCCATATAAAACCATTTTGCTCCCTCAAAATATTTTTCAGTGTAAATTTCTATACCATAACACTTTCCTTTCAATTCAACATTTTCTATTTGTTTATGAAAAGTATCCCATGCTTTAGCAAATAGTCCAGAATGAGCATCTCCATACACAGTTACACCAATAACATAAAATTTTGGCAATGTTTTTATTACTGGATTCATTTCATCCTCCTTATTCATTGTTTATTACCTTTATGTGTCTAATGTGAAATAGACACATAGTCTTAGTTAATCAAATAGATGACATCTACATTCAAATGAAATATAATTAATCCAAGTTAGTATTATATTAAGTCATTATATAATATATATATATTATAATCAAGTTAAAATGGATGAAAGAAGTAGATAGGTATAGACATACTTACCAGTTTAAGGAGAGAGGAAGGATTAAATCAATTATTTCCCCTCCCCTCTATTCTCTCCCACCCGTGGAGGGAAAGTTAAGAATTTTCCCCCTTAGTGTCATTCATTATAAATTCGTGAAATTAAAGGTAAAAATTATTCTCTTCTCTTAGTGAAATTCTTTGTTATTTCTTTCCCTTTTCGGCTGACGTCTGAAGTCTGAAGTCTGATGTCCATTTCTTATTTATTTGTGAATTCGTGGTGGTTCTCCCTTTCTCCCCCTCCCCTCCATTCTCTCCCTTTCCATGGTTAATAAACAGATGACCTGCCCCCTTTTTTCCTTGCTATATACAATGCCGATAGATATGGTCTTATTACTATCCCTCCATACTTATTGTCAATCAATTCACCAATACACTTGAACAGTTGTACTCTTCTGGTTTCCTGCAGATTACGGTGATCGGAATATGTATTAAGAAGTTTGAGATACTCTTGAGTTCTATATTTTTTCATCCAGGGATATTTATTGATTAAAACCTTCTCAAAAAAACCTGTTCGATTTATATAATTTTCTGTTGACATAATTTTCTCTTCAGTTGATAATTCCTTGTCTGTAATTTTCCATTCTGGAACAATTTTATTATAAATCTTTTGTACCTCATTAAAGAAACCCGTATATGGACTCGGATGATGATTCAAAAAAATAGCAAAATACCCT
>CBDVEF010000127.1:0-5688 GCA_965372935.1 uncultured bacterium
AAGAATTTTCATTATGTCTCCTTTGCGATATCATTGACAAGTTCAATGAAATCTTTTACTTTATTTAATTTAATAATCTTTCGTTTTAACAACATATTAACTATTTTAAATGCTTTTTCTGTTTTGTTTTCATTTTGTAAGCCAAGATAAACTGGATAATATTCTTTAAAAGATGGATAATACGGTTGAAAATCATGCCAGCACATGTCAATAGTATTAACATGATCAAATGCTTTATCATCTGATGATATGTTTTTGACAAATGAATTGAAAGGAATATTCATTAATGAATTTATGTTTTTCACAATTTTTAGTTATTGATAAGTTTATAACAATGTTTGTTGTTCGATATGCTCTTTTTCATTAGTATAACGTTGCTCGACTATTGTTGATTTAGAATGAAACAGATTATTAAATTTATCTGCATCGATTCCCCAGATTAAACATAAATTTAACATGAATTTAAATGTATCAATTATTTCTTCGTGTAATTCATCAACATTGTATTTTTTACTATTATGTCGATGTGCTTTCCACGGAATGATATTTAAGATCTCACCCAATTCACGATGCATGCATAATATGAATTCTTTCGTTAATTTTATTTTTTGCTCTTCAGATAAATTATCAATATCGAAAAAATTATATTGAAATTTTTTCTGCCGATCGAACATTGTTTCTAGAGTTTTCATATATATTATTTTTTTATTAGATTAGAGTTCTCGTATATGTTTCCTACAATTTCTCCTGTTTTAACATCAATAATCATTTCACGGACATCATAATTTACATCAAATATATCTTTAACTTCATACACTCCAGCCAAATTAACATTATCTAAAATGTCTCCTTCGTATATATCATTTCCGTTTTTATCTTGCAGACTTGTATATTGCATAACAGATAAGTCTTTTTCAACATCATACTTAAGCAACTTTCCATTCTCTAACTCTCCGTTACATTGAGAACAAAAGAACCTACCTCCGTGCTTATCCCATTGCCATCTCATTTCTGAAACTGGTATTAATTGTTTACTTTCTTTATCCCACGCTCTAAATTTTATTTCTCGCATATATATTATTGAAATTGATTAATGTCGACATCATACTCTGTTCCCTCAGGTACATCTTCACAGATTGATAATGGTATGACTATTTCGTTTTTATCTGTTTTTAATGCTTGCGGTGTGTCAAACAGATATTTTTTAATTTTTTCAACAGACGTTTTGACATGTATATTAGTTTCTGGAAATCTAAATACTACATGATTAATAGTATCGTCTTTCAAGATTGACGCATCGATCGACGTGCCTTTTGTGTCAGCACCATATTTTTGTTCATTCCATCCTATAAAATTCTTTGCAATAAACCATGGTCTAACTATCATAACATGCAAAACGTCATCTATTCTAAACATTTTCATAATAAGTAGTTATTCGGCACAAAATAGTAACTTGAGTGGATTCTTAAATTCTCTTTTTCAATGTAGTTATTCTGGAAACATCACAAATATGACTAATGATAATTATTTGAATGGAGTTGTCGGTTCAATAATGGAAGGATTTTCAACCAATATAGACTCTTGTATAACAAATAGTATAACTTCAAATATATCTAATGACATTATTGAAATTCAATTTAATAAGGATATTTACAATGTAGGCAACACAAATGAGCATTTAACAGGTGAAGATATATACTTCTCTTTTTCAACAAAATATATTGGTAATTCCGCTGATAAGGAAAATCTACTTGTAAGAACACTCGATTATCTTGATTATACGATTAATGGAATTCCTTATTCGGGAATTATTAATAAAGATAAAAAGATAATGAAAACAAATATCCGTCTTTCTATGAATTCAATTACTATTTACGGAAACAGGAAACCGATTAAAGTAAATATTTACTCATTAAGCGGAAGAAAAATATTGAAATTCCAGATGAATAACGAGAAATATATATTCGATAACCCTCTTAAACGAGGCATCTATTTTATTATTATACAAGATTCTAATGGTTTTAAATCTTATAAAGACATTGTATTGGAATAACAAAATCGTTAAAACAGAAATTTATCTGTATATTTCTTTACATTTTCATTATTCTTATAGACTTTAATTAGTAAGTCGTTTAAATCTTTTTCAACTTTCCTTTGAAGAGAAGGTGTTTTTTTATAAGAGTTGATTTTATACTTAAGAAATATGGAAATAATCAGAAATGAACCTGTATCTTCGGACGAAATTGCCCAATACTTAAGTATTAAATCCTGATTCTTTTCATAAGATAAGTCATAAATATATTTGTATATTATATTCCTATCGATTAAATCGCATTTATCCTCAATTCCCTCTATAAATTCTTTATCTACAATTATATCTTTGATATCTATCAATGATTTTATATAATCTTTTATATTCTCTTTATTGAAATATATTCTGATGAATTTTAATATCTTTATGTCATCCTTTTCCAATGCACCTAACTTCTCGATTTCAGATTCAATGCCTTTATCCCATAACATATCATATATAAATCTATATAATAATTTATCAAGAAGAAATAGAGACAATAGATGTTTATCCTCAAATTGCAACATTTCATTTTCTAACTTCTCAAACATACTTGGTAAATTATCAATTTCTCCATACAGGATAGCAAGTTTAATATATTGAATTTTACAATATAACTTCGTAAAATTATCGGAAACAAAAGATATATTATTCATAGCTACCTTATAATTGTCAAAGCTCATACCAATTTTGCATATGGAAAAGTAGTAATCCCCTAAATTTGCAAGTGCTAAAACCTGTATATTATAATTATTTATCGTTTTAGCAATCTCTTTTGCTTTTGTAAAATCAAAAATTGCATCTTTTTCATTCCCTAATTGAATTTCTACAACACCAAGATTACTATATAATTTGGCTATCATTGTATAATCCTGCAAAATTTCAGCTAAATTAAAACATTCTTTAAACATATCCTTCGCGAATTTTATTTTTCCATAATTCATCAATAGCGAACCATAACTATTTAACACATCCATTGTTAAAACTTTATTATTTTCAGATTTGTAATATTTTATTGCTTTTTGATAGTATGATTCGGATTTTTTAAAATCACCGGAATATTCATAGAAATAACCATAATTTAATGTAATATCACCCTTCAAATGCTCCGATTCGACAAACTCCTTCGCTTTGTCAAGCATTAGTTTTATTTTATCAAATTTCCTCATATCTTTATAATCAAAAGCTTTATTTATATATGCTCTTGCCCTGTCTTCCCCATTAGTATATTTAATTGCATTATCAAACATATTGATTGAGAGCTCAAATTTACCAATTGAAGCATAAACTATACCAAGATTTATAAAAACTTTACCTCTTAATGTTTGATTTCCCGAATCTTTAAGCTTAAGATACCATCTGTTCGCATCTTTATATCTGTGCATTTCGGAATAAATATTACCTATGACAAAAATAGTATCCTCATATTTGCTCTGTTCATTCAATTTCCTGAATATTTCTAATGCTCTCTTTCCCATCTTTAAAGATTCATCCAATTGTAAATATTCCAAATATTTCTTGGCAATATTAAGGTATAATCCTGCAACACTCCGTTTTATTCCAAGTATTTCATATACCTTAAGAGAGAGATTCAATTCCGTAATCGACTGCGGCTTATTAACCTTGAATGCATTGGATATATCATATGCTATACCCTTTACATCTGTTTTAATTAATCGACCATATATTGCCTTCCTAAGCATTTTGTCTGCGATTACAGCTTTTTCAGGAACTATAATCAACAAATTTTTATCTTTTATCTCTTTTTTTATATTATCTAAATCCCATTGTCCAATGGAATCTAATCTCTTTATAGGAATACCATGCTCTGAAAACGACACTAAATAGAGAAATGACTGTGTTTGCGGTGATAATTTATCAAACTCCTTTATCTGATAGTCAACATAACTCTTAAATAGTATATCACGCCATCCCCCTGCCAATTTTATATTGTTATCTTCATATATGACCTTTTTGCTATTTATTAATTCACTTATATAATTTTTTAATATTCCAACATTCCCATCCGATAATTTCCATATTTCTTCACCCTGTTTTTTATTTAAACCATTACTATTTGTTAAAGTTTTTACAAAATTTTCAGTTTTTTTCTTTGAAAGAGATTTAACTTCAATGTTCTCAATCTCAATCCCAATAGTATTATCGGTTTCAAATACTATTGTCCCTTTATTAAACTGTTTCCTTTCCAGTAATTTGGAAAATACTTCAATACTCTTTGAATCAATATCACTTTTTAAGTCAATATAAATTGCTTTGTTTTTATCAGAGAATATGTTTTTTAATATTTTTTCCATACCGATTATTATTGTGTTTTTTTCTATTGTATGAGCAATATTATTTACCCATTTTTTTATGTAAATCATATCAGGATCATCTATCTCTAAAGAAGTATTTTTAAATATTTCATAAATAAATATTCTTATAAAATTATATGGAAAATCTCCGCTAAAATACTTAAAAGATAGATAATTATCTAAATTATGATTTATTAAACCTGTTTTTCCGGATAAATGCTTACCTGTAATTTCTATTATTTTGAACCCTTCCTTCGAGATTTTATCCTGAATTATTTTATCTATATCCCTTTCAATATATATTTCCTCTCCAAGAATATTTTTTGCACTTATAATATTATATATCTTTATGGGTTCTTTTTTACCTTTTACATTTATGGATTCTTCTCTATTAATGATAAATTCATTTCTTATCTTAGAAAAAGCCTTTTCGCTAACAATAATATTCCCACTTGTAGCATAGGACTCAAGTCGTGCAGCTATATTTACAGTATCTCCCAAAACCGAATATTCCATCCTTTCAAAATTTCCAATATTTAATGCAACGGCTGGCCCGGAATTAATGCCAATACTTACCTTAATCTTCCTGATGAATTTTCCATATTTCACTTTGGGGAAAAGAGATGTTACCTTCTGAATTTCCACTGCTGCGGAGCACGCATTCTCCTCATCCTTTTCATTCCTCAATGTTGTTCCCCATAAAGCAAGAATCGCATCTCCAATGAACTTGTTTATCTCTCCGCCCCTTGAATGAATAATATTAATATATTTATTTACAAGATTATTTACAATTTCTGCAACATTTTCAGGAGGTAATTTTTCCGACAGACCTGTAAAATCACTGACATCAATGAACATAACTGTAATATAACGCTTTTCTCCATACACCTCGGATTTGCCTGTTTCTCTTATTTTCCTGGCAATATTTCTAGGGAGATATGGGATTAAAGCATTAAATAACTTTTCAAAATCACTCATTGTGTATAATCAAGTAATCACATTGCCCCTTTTCAATCTCTTCTCCCTTTTCCATAATATGAACAATTGCAATATCCACATCATTATCCAATATTTTTAATCTGTACGGAATTCCCAGACTAAAATCAGAGTGAAAATTACCATTCATCATTAAAATTAAATTTTGCTTGTGATTCTTCCTGTAATTGTAGATACTTTCAGCCATAGTATTATCTTTTATACACTGAGCATAAAAGAAATTGTTTACATTCATTACATTCATTTTACCCATTTTACCAATCATTTTCATAGTGCTTGCAAATTTTTTATGGTATTCAGGTTGAA
>CBDVEF010000128.1:0-5603 GCA_965372935.1 uncultured bacterium
ACCTACTTACAAGGTATCCGAATGTATTCAGATCCTTGAAAAAAAGAATTGTGGAGACACTACCATTGTGGGAAAAAGGACATTCAGGACAATGGGAAGGGATTTGGCGGTAATGCCTCCAATGTTATTATTGATATCCGCATACTTACTTTTTTGCTTTGATGATCCCTGCTTTCTCCATCACCCTCCGAAGAGTCTCTTCATCACTCTCAAACTGTCCGTTGTCCTTGACCTTCCTATTCGATCTGAACTTTTTCATCAGGTTGATGTCAAAGATCCATATCGCCATCTTCCTCTTTTCCTTCCTTGGTGTTTCCATTTCAATACCTCATGTGTCTGGGTAAACATCAATCATCGCATCAGGATACATCTCCCTCATAAACATACGGACACCTGTCCCATTCTCCGACAGATGTTGGAGCTGATCGGCATTTAATGTAAGGATATGTTCCAATTCAATTTCCATTTCAATCATCCTTTTCTCATCGGGATCCTCTTGTCATATCTCTTGATCGGTTTCAAGGCATCAGGGAGGGAGCTGTCAATTACCTTATTGTACAACTCATCGACCTCATCATCCTTGGGGTTCCTACCGAAATTGATCTTGATCCACATCCTCGCCAAACCCCAACTTGGCCTCGGATGATCCTTTTTAAACAAGTGTGCAAGTTCCATAACTGATTGGGTCATAATATTTCCCCCTTGTATATATATAACCTATATACTTATATAATATATATAAGTTTCGGTTATCTCAGATCAATATGATATTTACGAATAATCTCAATCGGATCTACCATTATATCATACTCCCCAGGTTCAGTAGTGTCACAGATATTCAAAGGATGATCTCCCCTTTGGATCTTGGACCATCTCACAACACCATTCTGAAGATCATAAGGCATATTCCAGATCGAAGGATTGTGCTTGTTCAACCTCGATGCTCTTGGCAACTTTTCCAACACTCCGATCCTCTCAAGTTTGATCAGAGTGTTGTACTCCATTCGATGAACAAAGTGATATTGCAGATACATAGCCCATCCCTCGGTCCTGCATAGATCTATGCTGACTTATCTATTTATTCTTTTTTGCAGGTAATGGAAACGGTCCATGAAGCCAATCAAATGTTAAAACTGCCCATTTATCCTCCGGTTTAATGTGTCCATTCCGACCTCTCAATGCCTTCAACAATTCCTCAATATTATCAAACCCATCGTTTATTGCATCCTCCTGCGTCAGCTCATCGGATCTTTTGACCTTGAGATCGATTAGCAAAGCATCGCCAATATGAGTCCCCCCGTTCCTTGGATTTTTCCACCACATATTCAGATAAGGACAATGCTTTTTCATGTAATCATTTCGATTGGAATGGGGTGATACCCTACATCCTTCCATTATCATATTGAAATCAGCAGGTCCCCCCGGATGGTGTTTCTTCTTATCATAAAAATCCTGCCATCTCTTCCAGTTCTTTCGGATCGTTTGCTTCTTCGTTTGGGACATTAACTCCCCATACAATACACTAAATGTCAATAACATTTTTTCACTCCTTTCAACTGCTTATATTACAATCACCATTATGAAGATCGTTATGACGCACATGATCACCGTGTACCACATCAATATCTTTGACATTATATTCATGTTACTCACCAAGGTAACGCTTGAGCTTTTCTGTACATTTCTCCGCCCCTTCTTGGGATACTTTATTCGGCCTACCCAGTAAGAACTCAAACTCTTTCTTTGAGAATCCTTCTTCGCCCTGTAGACAGGCCAGTAACTTCTCTAACTTCTTCTCACAATATTCTTTATCTTTCCTTCTCTCTTCATGGTCATCATAGAAGGGGGAACACTTTGTGATTTTTACTTTGTCTTTCCAATATCTAATATAATACCTTATCTCCTTTTCTGTTAGATATACTAATGGCATACTACTTCACCCCACATTCAGGACAATCATATTCATCTGAAAATAACTCAGTTTCCCATGCTTGGTTTCTACAAGTTGGACAGAATATAAACATACCCATACTACTCATCCTCCTCTTCCAGCACCCTTACGGCAACTGCACCCTTTGGAATCGAGAACACATTTGAAGTGCCTCTTCTGGGAGTACCCTCCCCCACCGTATCATCCCCATACAAGAACTCAACTTCCATCCTACTCACCTCCATCAATTGGGAACAGATCATACGCCTGCTCCATTCTCGCGACCACTCTCAGTTTCCTCCTGCAATTTGTACAGTGCATCTCCCCTGAAATACCTTCCATCACCGCATCAATGAAGTAATGGGGCATCTTCTTCCCACAATACGGACATTCAACCATCCTACTCACTTCCTCTTCTACTTCTTTCCTCCGAGTTCTTTCTGTTTAAGTCTCATCTCATCAACACAACTGGGGGACATCCAAACAACATAATCCTGCCACCAACACCAATGTATAAACTGCCCGACTCTTTGTCGTTTAAGAAAGCCAAGATGCTCGTTCTTTTGATTGTAAGCATGGTATTCAGTTGAACCCAAAGCCGACCAAGTTATTCTTTTCGTAGAACTTTCTACCATCCTAATCACCTCACCACAAAAAGAAAGAATCTGAAACCGTGATATTCTGAAATTATTCCGACTTCTTTCAAATAACGTTCTGTTGCATTTAGATCATACATCCTACTCACTCCTCAATTTTATACACTTCTTACAAGTTGGACACCGTTCGTCCACTGATGATAATATGGCCTCAATACCACACAGTGTCTTGAATAACGGAAGCGGGCCATCAGAGGTGTGGACGATAGCATAATGTTCTTTTCTCCTAATGTGCCTAACTCCTCCCACAGTATCGGTTTGCATCATTTAATCACACCCTACCCCTCATTATTCGCAATGTCCTTTCCTCTTGCTCACAGAGTATATCTATTTGTGCATTTAACTTTTGTTTATTAAAACACAACTCTTTGATATGCCTCTCAAAATCTGATTCTATTGCATCGTATAGTTGAGATTCATCACCCATCCTACTCACCCTCCTCTCCTTCATAGTAATCAGCCATTATCTGCATCAAGGTTTTTCTTTCCAGAGAAAACTGGCAAGTATCATCGGCATTACCACCTGTGTCCCCTGCCTCTCCAATACCCATACAACAATTTATACAATTCTCTTCCTGCTCATAATTGAAATCGAAAGCATCATCAGGAACTGGTCGTGTCATCTTTTGGCCATCATATACTGTGAGGGTCCCATAGTTATCCCAAAAATTCAGACCTATTTTTCTACATCTTGTAAAAGCCTTCTTTAAATTGGTGATCGCCTTCTTCTGTATGGCTGTAAAATTAAGATAGTCCTCTAATGCCTCCACTTCGTTTTCTCCTATTTCTTTCATCCCAATCACTCTCCACATCTCGGGCACACAGTATCTCCCGTCTCAGGGTCAAGCACCATCTGGACATCACAATCCTGACACCGTTCGGATACTACTATGGGTCCCTCCTTCTCTTCTTTACAAAGAAGACACTCCTCAACCATAGTTTTTTTATTGAATAGTGTAGGCAGTTTATGTCTCTTGCATACCATTTCTCCATCAATTTCTATTATATTTTTTTCCATCAAACCACCTCTTCTTCTTTTGGTCGGAATCCAGTTGGTTTGGTATTGAATCCAAGGCCTGCATTAAAACATATATCGGCTTCGCATTTACCATCTTTAAGATTAGAACATCTTGAACAATAATCTTTCCTCCAACTTTCCCATTTCATCTAACCACCTCTTATACTATCCTTCTTTATCTTTCCCGTCCCTCCACAAGTTGTGCATTTATCTATTCCTTCATAACCCCATGCCTCTGTACCATCACTCCCACATCTCAGGCACACATTATCATCTATACTCTCATCGTACACCATCTGGATATCACAGTCAGGGCATCGCTCGGATACTACTATGGGCTCCTCTTCTTCTACTTCTTTCTTCTTTGGTGGTTGTTCCATCTTCCAATCGATAGGTTTGAAATCGTCCCCCAAACAGTCAGAATAGTGGGTTACATCACCACCAACCCCTGGGATTATCCAATATGTTAAGTTTCCGCTTCTTTTAGTATACCCAACGGCCATCGCTGAAGGAAGACCTTCATCTGCTCGCTCTGCTATTGCTACTAAACACATCCTATAATGCTGTGGGTTTGGGCCATGGGGGTTGAACTTTCTCCATTTAACTTCCATAAACATCACTCCCTTATACTATCCTTCTTAACCTCTTGAAAATATGAAATGGGCCATAATCTTTTACAATTATGACACTGAACAGAGTTATGATCTCTTTCTAATACCAAGTTACAATCTGGGCATCTAATATCAAAAGAGTTTAAACTATCATCAGGTTGCATAGTTTTCAGTATCCTATCCCGTTCATCATGAATTGACCGTTGCATCTCTGACATCTTCTTGACATCCTCGAACTCATCCCATACCTCGTCGTCTGACATCTCTTCTATCCCCTTTACAACATTGCAGTCCCCTTCATGTCCTCTTTCAGTACGACAACCCATTGTTGGGCATTGGGTGTGTTTTGGACTTTCCCCTTTATTCCCTTGTGATTTCAATAACTTGTCTTGAAGGAACTGGGTAGGACTTCCCGTGATCTCCTCAATGCTCCAATCCTTGTATCTTATACACAGTACCTTCTCGATCCCATGTACCTCCTTTGGAAAGCACTCCCTGTAATGCCCACACTCCGGACAAGCATCACTCCCACCGTTCACCAGCTTGCACTCTTCCACGGTTGAGTAATCATCAAGGATGTCAGGCTCTTTGTCCTCTGCTAATGGGTCAGCGTCAACCCATACTCCTTTATTATTCTGTTCGATACTTCCACCACATTTATGACATATAATAATATCCGGATTGCTTTCAGGAATAACAAAATCGTTATTACATAAGGGGCATATTGGGAACCCTGCCAGCCCTAATGAAACCTTGTTTAACTCCTTTACAAATATTCCTTCCTCCTCACTCTCAGATGGGGGATACTTGGCTTTTATTTTTTTTTCAATTTCATCTCTATCTTCAGCTTCAGTATAATCTATTGCTTCATAGTACATCTTCTTCCAAGGGTTGTTCTCAATCTCCTTCTTCAGTTCCAATATCAATGCAATGTGAGTATCATCCAGATCATCAAGATATTTCACTTGACCCTCAAGCTCTTTGATTGCTCTATCACGCTTTACTATATCCTGTTCCCATTGCCTATGTTCATCGTCTCTTTGACAAGCCTGTTCTGTCAATCTTCGCTCAAGCTCCTCGATCTTGTCCTTCAGAGTTTTATTCTCTCCCTTCACAAGTTCACCGATCCTCAGAAAATATTTATCATTCTGAATACCCAAGCTCGTATTGGACTCCTGTAACTGGTGGTTCTCCTGCTCATATTCTCTAATCCTATCCATAGAATCATGTAAATCATTCCGTGTCAGTTCAAAGATATCATTCATCTCAGTCAATACCTTGTTCGTCTTTTTCAACTCCTGCTCTAACTCTTTGATCTTATCATCCTTCATACCATCTAACGGTTGCACTACCCTCTCCTTACACTCCTCACAGTAATGATCGGTCTG
>CBDVEF010000129.1:0-5589 GCA_965372935.1 uncultured bacterium
AGAAAAAGTTACATTAAAGGGAACAAAAAACAATAGAATAATAAAGATATTTATTAATAAAGAGGACAATGTTACAATATCGGATTGTGTTTTTATAACAAAACAATTATCAAAATATATAGATAAAGACGAAACTTTTGATGAACATTTTATTCTTGAAGTTTCCTCCCTCGGAGAAAATAAGAATAAAATTACAAAGGAGAAAAAAAGTGATTAATTACGATATTCTGGAAGGATTAACTGAAATTGCAAGAGATCGTGGCTTGAACAAAGAGTTTGTAGTTGATATCTTGAAAGATAGTCTATTGACAGGAGCAAAAAGGAAATTTGGTCGGATTGATAATCTTGAAATAAAAATTAGTATTGATTCAGGTGAAATCGAAATTTACCAAAAAAAGAAAGTCGTCAGAAAGGTTGAAGATCCTGTAATGGAAATAACAAAGCCAGAAGCATTGGAATATATGCCAAAAGCTAGAATAGGTTCTGAGGTTAAAGTTCCTCTAAATTTTCAAAAAGATTTTGGAAGAAATGCAATTTTTGTTATGAAACAGGTTATTGCTCAAAAAGTAAGAGAAGCAGAGAAGGAAAGAGCTCATAAAGAATTCGAGACAAAAATTGGAGAGATCATTACTGGAAATATACAAAAGATAACCCCTCAAAAGATTATATTAAACCTAAACAAAGCAGATGGCATACTTTTGAAACCCGATCAAATACCCGGAGAATTTTATAGACAGGGACAACCACTCAGAGCAATTGTAATGAATGTAATAAAGAGTAAAAGAGGTGTTGAGGTTATGCTTTCGAGAACATCCCCAAAGTTTGTAGAGCGATTGTTCCAGTTTGAGGTTCCTGAAATATTTGAAGGGACCGTCCTTATTAAGAATATAGCGCGTGATTCCGGTAAAAGATCAAAAATAGCTGTTCAGACACTTGATGATAAAATAGATCCTATAGGTTCTTGTATAGGCGTAAGAGGATCAAGAATACAGGCAATTATGAATGAACTGAACAGAGAAAAGATAGATATTATTCAATGGAGCAGTGATCCGAAGATTTTTATAACCAGGGCCTTGCAACCGGCAAAGGTTTCAAGTGTTATGTATGATGAAGATAATAATAAAGCCCTTGTTATAGTACCTGATAGCCAAATCGCCCTGTCAATCGGCAGAGAAGGGCAAAACTTGAGACTTGCTATGCAACTCGTAGGTGTAGAGCTTGAAATTATAAGTGAAAATGATTTCAAGAGGTCTCCTGAAAAGATGTTAAAGGGGAAAATACTCGTAATCGATATACCTGGTTTCTCACCTACAATGCAGAAAAAATTATTAGAAACAAGAATTGACACTGCACAGGATATTGTTGCTTACAGTATTAAAAAATTAATGACTATCCCTGGTATTGGTAAAAAGACAGCCGAAAAAATATATAATACTGCTCTTGAATTAATAAATGATGAAAAATAATTCAGGAGGTCATAGTTGAAAAAAATTAGAATATATGAAGCAGCAAAAGAATTTAATCTTTCCAGTAAAGCATTAATCAAAATGCTTAATGATTTGGGATATGATATTAAAAATCATATGAGTGTGATAGATAAAGAGATCCACAATAAAATTAATGAAGTCCTTACAAAAGAAAAAGAATCTGCAATGAAAAAAATAATTGAGAAGAGAAAACGCTTTGCTGAGCATGCAGTTAAAAGACATCCTATTGAGATTAGCAAAAGGAAAACTCAAGGAAAATTTGAAAAAAGGAAAAGAAAAGAGAAAAGGATCATTGAGATTGACAAAAAAGAGGTTGAGGAAAATGTAAAAAAGACAATGCAGAAACTAGAAATGGGGGAGAAAAAGAGAAAAAGATATAAGAAAGAGACAAAACATGCACAGATTGAAGAAGAAAATAATATACTAAGGGTTAGTTCTGCCATTTCAGTATCAGAACTTTCAGACATCCTTGAAGTTGCCCCAGGCGATATAATTAAAAAGTGTCTTTCACTTGGCATTATAACTACAATAAATCAAAGAATCGATTTTGATATTATCGAAGCAGTGGCTGATGATTATGGATATGTAACTGAATTGTTGGATGAGTTTGAAATCGAAAAAGAGGAAGTTAAAGGGGAAATCGAAATTAAAAGAAGGCCTCCAGTAGTAACAATTATGGGACATGTTGATCATGGTAAAACATCTCTTTTAGATTACATAAGAAAAAGTCATATAACAGATTCTGAAAGCGGAGGTATCACACAACATATTGGTGCTTATGTTGTAAATCATAAAGGGGAATATATCACATTTATAGACACCCCCGGGCATGAGGCTTTTACAGCAATGAGAGCCAGAGGTGCAAATATTACAGATATTGCTGTTGTTATTGTTGCTGCGGATGATAGTGTTATGCCTCAAACAGTTGAATCGCTAAATCATGCAAAAGCAGCTAGTGTCCCGATAATTATTGCAATCAATAAGATTGATCTTCCTCAGGCTAATCCGGATAAAGTAAAACAAGACCTTACTTCTCACAATATTGTTGTTGAAGATTTTGGCGGAAATGTAATCTCAGTAGAGATCTCTGCAAAAACAGGAAAAGGCATTAATGATCTTTTGGATGCTATTGTACTTCAATCCGAATTAATGGAATTAAAAGCTCCATACGAAGGTTTTGCAAAAGGGGTTGTAATTGAAACAAAAATTGACAAGGGAAAAGGCAGAATGGCCACTGTTCTTATAAAGAAAGGTGTTCTGGAAATTGGTGATTCATTTGTTTCCGGAATTGTCAGTGGAAAAGTTAAAGCAATGTATAACGAAAATGGAAAAAGAATTGCCAAAGCAACACCATCAACCCCTGTTGAGGTATCTGGTTTTGATGATTTACCCGATGTATCGGACACATTTCAAGTAATTGAAAATGAAAAAATTGCAAGAAATATCGGAAGAAGTAGGCGAATGGCAATGGATGGTCAGAAAAAGAAATCGTATGGGATTGTAAGTTTTGAACAGTTGCAGAAGGAGATTGAAAAAAGTAAAAAAAAGCATTTAAATCTTATTATTAAAGGTGATGTTGCAGGTTCGATTGAGGCTCTTGCAGATGTAATTGAAGGGATGTCCAATGATGATATAATTATTGATATAATACATAAAGGTGTTGGCTCAATTGTTGAAGGTGATATATTGCTTGCAAGAGCATCAAATGCAGGAATTATAGGATTTAAGGTCAAACCTGATAGTAAAGCAAGGTTTATAGCATCAAGGGATAATGTAAAGATTAAATTGTATAATATAATTTATAATGTTATTGAAGATATTGAAAATCTCATTAAGGGGATGTATGAGCCTGAATATATTAGTGTAAAAGTAGGAGAAGCTATCGTTCGATCTGTTTTTAAAATACCAAAAATAGGTTTGATTGCAGGGGTCTATATAAAAGATGGCTATATTGAAAGAAATGCTGTCGCAAAGCTTATAAGAGATGGAAATGTTTTATATGAAGGTAAAATTATTACTGTCAAACACTTTCAAGAGGATAGAAAAAGAGTAGATAAAGGACTTGAGTGTGGTATAAAAATTGATAAGGTAGATGATATCAAAACCGATGATATAGTAGAAATTTATGTTCAAAAGGAAAAATAGTGTTACTTTACCTCGAGTTAGATCTATTTGTCAATTTTAGTCATTCATTAAAAGATAAGAGACATGTTGTTCATAGTATTAAGGATCGATTGAAAAGTAAATTCAATATATCGATAAGAGAAATTGAACCTAATGATAAATGGCAAATTACAAGGTTGGCAATTGCTTATATTGGAAAAGATAGAACAGAAATAGAGAATGTTAAAAGAAATATTCAGGATCTGATCTACTCAAGTGGTGATATTGAAATATCATCAATAAGGGAAGAAATATTATGAGAAATATTACAAAAGGGAGAATCGAGGAGCTTATTCGCGAAAAATTGGCTTTTATATTTGAAAGAGAAATTAATGACAGGGACTTGAATCTCTTCTCCATTACAGAAGTGCTTTTAAGTAAAGATGGGAATAGAGCTGACATCTATTATGATATCTATATTCAAGACAGCAATCAAGAAGAGATAAAAATGAAACTTAATAAAATGTCAGGTTATTTAAGAAAAAGAATCGGTAATGTGATTAGAATAAGGAAGGTTCCTTCATTTACATTTATTTTAGATAAAAGAGTTGAAATGGAAGAAAACATTGAAAATATTCTAAATAAGGACAAAGATTGATTGAAAAAATTGTAATTGATAAATTTAACGATATTATTAATAAAGCCAACAGTATATTGGTATTTGCTCATAAGCGTCCCGATGGTGATGCAATAGGTTCAATTATTGCATTATCTCTCTATTTAGAATCACTGGGGAAAAATGCAGTGATGTATATACCCGATGATATTCCAGCTGAATATGATTTTTTAGCAGGATACAGCAAAATAGAAGATAGTTCCAATGGTAAATTCGATCTGTTTATCTCACTTGACCAATCCGATCTTTCAAGAACATACGGATTGCCCGGATATATTACCGAGGAATCAATAATTAATATAGATCATCATAAAAGCAATACCTATTTCGGATCATTTAATATCGTAATGCAGGATTACTCATCAACATGTGAAATTCTTACAGAATTAATTGGAGACAGAGGAAATATTGACATATATAATGCTCTTTATACAGGTATATTAACAGATACTGGTGGTTTTAAATATGCAAATACAAGTAGGGCAACTTTCAAGCATGCAATTAACTTAATTGATTATGGTGTTGAACCTGTACATATATCTCAAAATGTTTTTATGCGAATGAAAAAGAGAAAATTAAAACTGTTAGCTCTTACATTAAATACACTTGAATTTTATGATGATAAAGCATTTATGTATGTTAACCAGAATATGCTTAAAGAGACAGGATCAGATATGAGTGATACTGAAAGTATTACAGGTTATGCGCTAATAACGAGAGGAATAGAAATGGGTATATTTTTCAGGGAAGAAAGTACTTTGAAAACCCGTGTTAGTTTTAGATCAAAAAATAAATATGATGTTGATATAATTGCAAAGGAATTTAGCGGCGGTGGGCATAGAAATGCTGCCGGGTGCAATATCAATATGAACTTAAAGGATACTATTAAATTGATTAAAAAAAAGGTGTTAGAATATGAATAGGATAATGCATATTGTAGGGGCAAGACCTCAATTCATCAAGATGGCTCCACTTTATAATGCTCTTGGAAATAGCTTTGAACAGGTAATAATCCATACAGGGCAACATTATGATTTTGAAATGTCCGATATGTTTTTTGATGAATTGAAAATACGCGAACCGGATTATAATCTTGAAGTTGGTTCTGGAACACATGGAAGTCAAACAGCCAATATAATATTGCATCTTGAGAAGGTGTTAATGGATGAGAATCCAGATATGGTTATAATATATGGAGATACAAATTCAACATTAGGGGCATCCCTTACCTGTGGTAAATTATATTATCCAATTGTTCATGTTGAAGCAGGCGTTAGAAGTGGTAATATGCATATGCCTGAAGAGATTAATCGTATTATCACT
>CBDVEF010000130.1:0-5549 GCA_965372935.1 uncultured bacterium
TTCTTGTACTATTCATATTATCTGATAAAGAACAGGGATATTAGTTCGTTTGTTTTTATACTACCTGTTTTTTTAAAATATTACAAAGGAAATGTAAGTGCTGCATGGCAGTTTACAATTGAGAATAATAATAAACTTATTGATAAGATAGAAAAGGAATTCAATATAAGATAAATCACGAAGAGGATTAAAATCCTATTTGGTTTAACAATAATACATTACTAACAATGAAATAGACTGATTTGCAGATAATCATAATAACTATGTTAATATAAATAACTAAGTTAAGTAATATTCCCAATATATCTTACTGCTTTCGCAGGAATGAGAATGGGAACAAAAATATGACACTTTCCTTTGGAATTAGTATGTGACATTTTAGAATTGTAACATCAACAATATATCTTACTGCTTGAAAATAACTATACAATTTTGTAGAATTATATGATGATTTTCCAATTTGGGAGGTAATTAAATGAATTATGATTTCGATAAAGGAATAAATAGAAAAGGAACAAATAGTATTAAATGGGATTTTAATGATGAGATGTTTGGGAATAAAAATATATTACCTATGTGGATAGCAGATATGGATTTCCAATCCCCCCAACCTGTTATCGATGCTATTAAAAAGAGAGCAAGACATGGTGTTTATGGATATACAGACATTTCCAATGGTTTTTACAAATCCATTATCGATTGGATGGATATTAGACATAACTGGAGAATAGAAAAGGATTGGATTCTACAAACACAGGGGGTTGTTCCAAGTCTTGCAATTTCCATTCTTGCTTTTACAAAACCCGGGGAGAAAATTATTATTCAATCTCCTGTATATTCGCCATTCTTTACTGTCGTAAGAGAGAACGGAAGGCAGTTAATTGTAAATCGATTGAAGATAGAAAATGGTAAATATCAAATGGATTTTGAGGATTTAAAATGTAAAATAGATTCTCATGTTAAAATGCTAATGCTATGTAATCCTCATAATCCTGTCGGAAGGGTATGGTCAAAGGAAGAACTTGAAAAACTTGGTAAAATATGTTTAGAGAATAATATATTAATTGTTTCCGATGAAATACATTCCGATATAATCTATAAAAACCATAAACATATATCAATTGCATCTCTTTCTGAAGAACTTGCTAATAATACTATCACTCTTATTGCTCCAAGCAAAACATTTAATATTGCTGGATTAACAACATCTATTGTAATAATAACAAATAAAAAATTATATGATGACTTTAAGAACAGGAAGGAAGGATTAGGGTTCATGCTTTGTAACATTTTTGGCTTAGTAGCACTTGAAGCAAGTTATAAATATGGAGAGGAATGGCTTGAACAACTACTTTCTTATCTTGAAGAGAATGTTGAATATGTTATAAACTATTTTAAAGAAAGAATTGTAAAAGTAAAAGCTATCGAACCGGAAGGAACATATCTTATGTGGTTAGATTTCAGAAATCTTAATTTAAGTAATGAGAGGTTAAAAAAGCTTATTGTAAAAAAAGCAAGAGTAGGGCTTTCCGATGGTATATTATTCGGTCCCGGGGGGGAAGGTTTTCAACGAATAAGCATCGCATGTCCCAGGTCATTATTGGAAGAAGGGCTTGGTAGGATTGAAAGAGCATTGAATGGATAATATATTACTTGAACGATTATTGATAGATGAATAAATTCTCTTTTTTAAAGTTTGGTATATTAATGGCTATTTTAATAGCTTTTAATATTAGTGCAATTTATAGTAATCGTATTAAATATAATGTTAAAAGTATTTATGAGAAATGTAAATTATCAAGAATTATTGATTATAAAATATTTAAAGTGGCTATGAATGGATTTATGAAAATGAAATTAGAGAAAGATAATATAATTACAATTATTGATTATTCAAAGCCTTCTAAAGAGAAAAGATTTTATGTTATTGATCTTAAAAATAATATATTAATCTTTCATTGTTTGGTAGCTCATGGAAAGAATTCAGGAAATATCTATGCAAATAAATTTTCAAATAGAGGAAATTCAAAAATGAGCTCTTACGGGTTTTTTATTACAGGGAAAACATTTATGGGGAAACATGGTTATTCACTTAAATTAGATGGTATTGAAAAAAATATTAATGATAAAGCAAGAAAAAGAGGAATTATAATTCATGGAGCCAGTTATGTAAGTGAGGGTTTTATAAAAAAATACGGCAGATTAGGTAAAAGTTGGGGATGCCCCGCATTGCCTATGGAATTGTCAAAACAGATAATCGATACAATTAAAAATGGTAGTTGTATATTTATATATGGAAACAATTATGAGAAATGTTTGACAGATAAATAGGAATGATTTATAATCATATTGGATGAAAAATATAAGAAAGTAGAACTGGAGTTAAGTGAATTGGAAGCATATTATAAGGAAATAGGAATAAGGATTTACCTTGGTGATGTTTTAGATGTATTAGGGAAATTACCAAAGGAGAGTATTGATTTAATATTTGCAGATCCACCTTATAATTTATCAAATGATGGTTTTACTTGCTATGCGGGGAAAAGAGTCAGTGTAAATAAAGGGAAATGGGATAAAAGTCGAGGAACTGAAGAAGATTTCAAATTCCATAGTAAATGGATTAAAGCTTGTCATAGAGTTTTAAAACAAAATGGTTCACTTTGGGTTTCAGGAACTTATCATTCTATTTATGCTTGTGGTTTTGCACTACAAAAACAAGGTTGGCATATAATTAATGATATTTGCTGGTATAAACCCAATGCTGCTCCTAATCTTTCTTGTAGAATGTTTACAGCGAGTCATGAAACATTGCTGTGGGTGAGGAAAAATAAAAGTTCAAAACATATATTTAATTATGATATTATAAAAAATGGTAATTGGAGTAAAGATTTCATTAAAAAACAAGGGAAACAGATGAGAAGTATTTGGGCAATAAATACTCCTAAAAATGGAGAAAAAAAATATGGTAAACATCCCACTCAAAAACCTGAAACTCTTTTAGAGCGTATTGTTTTAGCAAGTAGTAATGAAGGAGATATAGTTCTTGATCCCTTCTGTGGAAGTGCAACAACAGGTGTTGCCGCGATTAGATATAATCGGAAGTTCGTAGGTATTGATGCCGAAAAGGAATATTTGGACAAATTAGCTATCCCCAGGATAGAAGATGAACTGAAGCAGAAAATACTTGATTCTAAACTGGTTAGTGTTAATGAGGGAAAAGATACATATGGATTATTGCCATAAAGAGGATAAAGCAAGAAAAGAAATTGTTGAAATATATTACTATAAAAGGTAAAAGAGGGGGTAGAGAATGGGAGATAATAACAATACAAAAAACGGGGAAGCATGGGGAAAACTATTTAGCAAGTATAATATTATTGATGTAATAAACAAGAAAGGTTATTTTGAAATAACATCGAGAATAATCAATGAGTATAGAGAAGCAAGACTAATGACAAAATTTGATCATTGGAAAAATTTGCCACAGATTTTTAAGAAGGAAAATCTTTCCATCTTACCAATTGCAAGGGGAAGTTATATAATATCAAGATTCGAAACATATAAAAAAATTGAAGATAAATGTAAGGAAATAGTCCAAGCCAAACTTCCATATAGGTTTGAAAGTATTGATTTTAAAAGTATAAATAATGAATCTGCAGCAATAAACTATGCATATATTTCAGGTATTTTGTCAGATTTTATCGAAGATACAGAATTATATCCAACTATAAGCGGGAGAATGGGATCCGGTTATTTTTCTTTCAGAATAAATATTTTGGGTAAAGGTAAAGATGTTTCTGTAGATGTTAATAATGCACAAATCGAGGTAGATGGTGGATTTGAAGGTAATAATTCATTAACATTGATAGAAGCAAAAAACTCACTTTGTAATGATTTTCTAATTAGACAAATTTATTATCCTTTTAGATTATGGAGATCAAAAATTTCAAAGAAAATAAATAATATATTTTTGACTTATTCAAATGGAATTTTCAACCTTTATAAATATGATTTTGAAAATGAAAATTATTATAATTCTTTAATTTTAAAAAATCATAAACAATATAGTATTGAATCTGCTAATATTAGTTTAAGGGATATTGAAAAGATTTTAGGTGAAATAAAAATTGAGAAGGAACCTGAAATACCTTTTCCTCAAGCAGATTCATTTGAAAGAATAATAAATCTCTGTGAATTACTTAATAAAAATAAGGAGTTGAATAGAGATGAAATTACATCTAAATATGATTTTGATGTAAGGCAAACAAGTTACTATACTGATGCAGGGAGATATTTAGGACTAATTGGTAAAAATCAAGAAGACGAAGTAGTAAAATATTATTTAACCACAAGAGGAATGGAGCTTTTTAAATTGAATTTGAGAGAAAGACAATTGAAATTGGTTGAATATATTTTAGAACATGAGGTTTTTAATAAAATTATTGCAATATATATGAAAACATTAAGTAAAATAGATAAAGATAAGATAATTGAAATGATGAAAGAATCTAATTTGTATAGTATTAGTTCTGAGATTACAATTGAAAGAAGGTCTCAAACGGTATTGAGTTGGATAAATTGGATAATAAATTTAATAAATTAAAATTCCCTCATATATACAGGGTTAACGCTTCTGCAGGTTCAGGAAAGACACATGCTCTAACGGAACGATTTATCAAACTGCTTCTATCAAAAAAAACAGAAAATAATTCGCTTTCAAATATAATTGCAATTACATTCACAAATAAAGCAGCCACAGAGATGAAGGAGAGAATTCTTCGAAATTTAAAATCCCTCTATTTTCAAAATTCCAATATCAATGATCAGGAATTATTAAATTCTGTAATCAGGGATTTAAATTATTCAACTGATGAATTAAAAGACATATCCGATAAGCATATTAACCGAATTATTGATGATTATACCCATTTTCAGGTGAAAACAATAGACAGTATGATTAGCTATATTTCCCTCGTTTCAGCACTTGATCTGGAATTAACACCTGATTTCAAAATCGTATTGGATATGAAAGAATATATAGACTATGCCATTAAATATCTTGTTAGCGAAATTGACAATCATTATGAAATATATAAAATGTTCCTTGATTATATACAGTTTCAGGAGGAAACAAGTGATAAATTCAATTGGCAACCTATTGAAGATTTAAGAATAAATGCAGAAGAATTTATAAAAAAACAGTATTTAAGTGGAAAGAAATTTGAAATTCCAGCTAATGATTCTTCATATTCCAATTTAAAAATAAAAAAACAAAAGGAAAAAATAAAAAAGATAGCCAGTGCAGTTATTTCAGAAGCTGAAATCGTTTTAGACAATAAAAATTCTAAGATTAAATTATCAAGCATGAAAGGGAAACATCTCTTATCTATTATAGAAAACAATTATAAGTTAGGTAATGTTAAGATAACGGTAGAAAATTTGCTCATTGGAAAAGGAAAGGAGAAGTATTATAATTTTTTTTCCGGGTTTGTAGATGAACTAAATAATGCAATTACAGATTATTTGGAATTTCTATCCGAGAGCAAATT
>CBDVEF010000131.1:0-5543 GCA_965372935.1 uncultured bacterium
AAATATCAAACTATCCTAATCCGTTCAATCCCGTAACAACTATAAGTTACAATTTGCCCGTTAATGTCGAAAATGCTGTTATTGAAATTTATAATATCAAAGGAGAAATGATCAGATCACTCAATTCGTTCCCAAACAGGGGTTGGGGAACGAGTAGTATGGTCTGGGATGGAACCGATAACTATCAAAATCAGGTATCATCAGGAGTTTATTTGTACAGATTAAAATCCGATGATTTTGTGAGTGAAACTAAAAAAATGATAATCATGAAATAAAATGGCTAAAACATTTGACAGACTATTTTTCTGAAATGATTTTACACATATTATGAAGGATAAAATATATAAGATAAAATACGTAGTTTTGCTTCTTTTCTTTTTACTAATTTATACCACTGCCTTGGCTGCCGAATATCCGGTTCCCAACTACCCCTATGATATTACAACCGCTGATATCGATTGTGATGGTGATGTGGATTTGATTGTCGGAAGTACACTTCCTTATACTTTGAATGACACAATTTCAATTTTTTATAATAATAATAGTTATTTTACTGTAAGTTATATCAATAAAGCAAATGCTCATGATCTTAGATGTATTAATATTGATAATGATAATCTTCCGGATTTTGTAACTAAAGTTACTCCCGATTATGCATATTATCATAATAATGGAGATGGCAGTTTCAGTGAGAGTATTGCAATCCATCCAACATCATCTTACGAAAAAATCAAAATATCTGACACCAACAACGACGGAGATAATGATATAGTTTTCTATGGATACGATCCGATGAGTTCATATGGGTACTGGGGTATTTTACACAATAACGGATACGGTGAATTTACGGAAGATGTTTATTTTGAAACAGAACATAATTTAATGTGTTTGGATGCTGGGAGAATAAATGAAGATGAATATGCGGATATTGTGCTTACTACCGGCGATGCTACACCGCCCCGAATATTCTATAATAACGGAAACGGTTTTGTACAAGATACCCTTATGACATTAAATTGGCATGATTGTTTTATCAAAGATATGAATAATGATGAGTTAAACGATATAATGTTTTTTGCCGGTTCAATATTTATCGGTATTCCAAGTGACTATGTAATAGCCTACAATTCAGGTAATGAAGAATTTGTATTCGGTGACATATTAGAACTACCACCATTATCTACAATTTTAGATATTGCGGATTACAATAACGATGATTTTCCTGATATTGTTTATCACAGTGTAGTCTTTGATTCTCTGAATCAGCCGGATGAAGAAAACATCTTTATTTGTTTCAATAATCAAGACGGAACTTTTTCTGAATCGGACATGTATCATATAGGTCATTGTATGTTTGGTTTCAAGCTTACTTCTGCCGATTTTGATACTAACGGATACCTCGATATTGCTGTTACAAGTAGAGATCTGTATCATGTGAGAATACTATTCAACGACGGAACCGGTAACTTTACTGATGAACCGCAGTTGGGAATTGATGAAGAATGTATAATGAATAATGAAAAATGTAAAATATCAAACTATCCTAATCCGTTCAATCCCGTAACAACTATAAGTTACAATTTACCCATTAATGCCGAAAATGCGTGTATCGAAATCTTTAATATCAAAGGAGAAATGATCAGATCACTCAATTCGTTCCCAAACGGGAGTTTGGGAACGAGATTTGTTGTCTGGAATGGAACCGATAACCATCAAAATCAGGTGTCTTCAGGTGTTTATTTGTATCGAATAAAAACTGAAGACTTTGTTAGTGAAACAAAAAAAATGTTATTACTCAAATAAATATTTGAGAAAAAGGAGAACAAGATGAAAAGAGTAAAAGTATTAGTAATTACCTTAATGGTAATGGTTTGTGTACATCTTTTTTCAGATGTAAGCAAAGAAGAAGCAAAAAACATCATTTTTAATATTGTTGGTGATAATATCGAAAATGTAGAAATCTATATGGAAGAAAACATTATTTCCGATAGTATTTTTGAGATTGATAATTTAAGGAGTCTCACATCTCCATACTCAAATTACTGGCTGTTTTTCATCGATGATATACCTCTTGCAATGTGGTATCACGATTGCCGTTATATCATGGTGAATGTACTTGACGGAACTTATACGATATTTGACGAAAAATTTCCAATGTGGAAATATAAAACAAATCTTGAAGAAGTAAGTATTCCGGAAATTCCGGAACCGGAATATGAGCCATACACAAATCCAGCTCCGATTGAAACTCGAGATCCTGACCCGAATAAATATGCTCTTATTATTAATACCGGGAATTGGGGTAACCCCAATCGGTTTTGGAATGATATGAGTGCAATGTATTGTTCCTTAAAAGAAAATTACGGTTTTATCGATGAGAATATTTTTGTTTATTCACTTACTTTTAATGAGCTATGGGATGGTAATATCTCACATAATCTTGATGGTGATCCGGATGATATTCCAGAAATTGACGGACCCTGCTTCAAAGATGATATAATGGCAAGGTGCGACTGGTTTGCAAACAATCTAGGACCAGACGATCAGCTTTTTGTTTATGTGGAAAGTCATGGCTTGGATGATGGTAATGATTCTTATGTTGATATATATGAAGGACTTGTATGGATGATTGATCATTGGACATTATTGCATTATAATTTATATGATTCAGAACTCGCAGAATGGTTAACTCCGATAAATTGCGGAGAAATGATAACAATGGTTATGGCTTGCCATTCCGGTGGTTTCAAGGATAAATTATCAGATTATTCAACTTATGATGTTCAATGTGAAAACAGAGTTATTCATACGGCGACGGATATAGAACATAATGCCTGGACAGGAATAGGAGTAACTTTTGGTTTCTGCGAATTTGCCTATTATTGGACAACCGCAATAAGGGGAAGACATGCTCATCATTCTAATCCTTGGGTACCAAGTCATAATATCGGAGAGCATATATATTTACCACATGACTTCGATCCAGATAATCCTGCCGGTGGTGGCTTGCCTGGTGATCCTCCTAATGAAGGTAATAATGATGGTATAAGGCAATTCGGAGAAGTATTTGAATATTCTATTTACATGGATCAATATTGTGATTATAAGGGTTTTATCGGAATTTTGCCAAATAGAGAATTACCTTTAGTTGCTTCTGAAATAGGTTTTATAGACGATGTTTTGAGTATGTATGGTTATGGCGGAGATATAACACATTCACAGACTGTATCAGGAGATTTTACTTTTGTTACGCCAACTACAATCATACCCGGGATTGATTTAAATGTTGATAATTCTACATTGAAAATCAAAAATACAAGTTTTACTGTAGATAATTCAACAATTACTCTTACTGATGGGATACTTGAATTAGAAGGAGCAAGTTTAGCAGAATTTACTAATCGTAGTCATTTTAACACAAATGGTTCAAGTCAGATAATTGGTCATACATCTCAATATTGGTATGATCCGTCATCTGGTTACACAGGACCAAATCCTCCAGAAACAGGAAATGAGATCTGTGTGCCTGGAGATAGAATAATTATAGATGACAGCAGAATTGATATAAGCGAAGGAACTTTAATATATAGTGGAAGTGATGAAAAATGGGATGGTTTTTTCTTTAATAATTGTAACGAATTTATAAGTCCCAATGGTACTAATTGGGCACAATGTAGTAAACTGCGAGGAAATATTTCTAACATCAGATATATAAAGATTGGTGGTAATAGTGCTTTGAATATTGAAGATGCAAATATTAACAACATAGTTCAAATGAAAATCTTTAATGAATCTCAAATTTTATTTAATGATTCAGACTATCATCATAATATGTCCGGGATATATTCAGAGGAAAGTCGTTTTCTTTCGGTGGATTTATCTATTCATAATAATGGCTCAAGCGGATTGGTCGTTTGTAATTCTACATTATCACAATCAATTGTAGAAACTGAGATTTTTCAAAATGAAGGCATAGGTTTAGATATACATAATTGTCATTTTAACATTTCGAGAAGTGAAATAAAAGATAATGAGAGATTTGGTTATGTAAATTTAGGAAATATTCAGAATTTAATTAAATATGATTCTGAAATTAGTGATAATAAATTTGCAGAAATTGCTGCTCTTGCTGATTGTTTCCCGTTATTTTGGACAAACTATCATGGAACACCTCTTGTAAAAGACATAGAAATTTCTTCAAATGATTTTTTTGATTTATATCTTTTAATGGCTCTTGGCACAATAAATGGTGAGATTGATTGTACAAATCTTATTATAGACATTGAAGATCCGGATCGTTTCTTTCCGAGTATAGATGTTTATAATTTCGATGAACCTTCTACGGTTCAATCTAATATTTTATACAGAGAAGGAATGCAATATATTTCAGATGAAGAATTTGAACTTGCATACAACACTATGGAGCAAATTGTTATCGAATATCCTGATACTTTTGCTGCTAAAAAAGCTCTTGCTTGGTTGCCTTATTTAAATAGAGCAATCTGTGGTGACTCGGAAGCATTATATGCTTTTATAGATGAAATTGAAAATGAAAACCTTTATAATACAAAAATAGAAGCTAAAGCAATTTTAAAAATGTCCGATAAGGAGTATGAAGAAGCTATTTCACTGTATGAAGAGATAATTACTAATCCACCAAATGGTTATAAACAATTGATTGCTGAACTGGATGAAGCATTTTGCTATTTTAAGTTGGTGTCATCGGGTGAACGAAATCTTCCAGAAAATTGTGAAAGAAAGCCGAATAATTTTAGAGAATATTCTAAAATAAGACAAGAAATTCAATCGCAGTTGTTATTCGGAAATAAAAGTAATAACCAAGAGAATTATATCCTATCTGTTCCTGTACTTAACAATAACTATCCGAATCCTTTTAATCCATCTACAACAATATCCTTCTCAATTCCCAAAGAAAGTAAAGTTGATCTAATAATTTATAACATTAAGGGTCAGAAAGTGAAAGTACTTGCTGCTAGTAAATTCGACAAGGGTAATCATTCTGTTATATGGGACGGTAATGATGATACATGTAAACCTGTCAGTTCAGGAATTTATTTTTACAAATTGATTATAAATGGAAAAACTGCAGCAGTAAAAAAATGTTTGCTTTTAAAATAAAATCTTTTGCCGGTTCGGGTAAATTCCCGGGCTGGTTTTTATTTTTGATAAATGCTATGGTGCAAATAACCATTTAACCAAAGGAAAAAATAGTGCTCAAATTTCCCGTTATCGATCCCACGATCCTGAAAATAGGAACATTGGAAATTCGATGGTATGGACTTTTTTATATCGTTGGATTCCTTATTGCCTACATTTTCTTAAGAAAGAATTATGCTTATAAAAACATCAAACTGAAAAAGGATGAATACGAAAGCCTGCTTTTCAACATGATGCTGGGTGTTATTATCGGCGGAAGACTCGGCTATGTCATTTTTTATAATCTTGTGTTCTACCTTCATCATCCTCTTCAAATTTTCGTCGTCTGGCAAGGTGGCATGTCTTTTCATGGTGGAGCTTTGGGG
>CBDVEF010000132.1:0-5531 GCA_965372935.1 uncultured bacterium
TTTCTCGCATTGTCTTGTCCTCCTTATTGTGTAAACCTATATCAGGATAAGACATTTCTCACTTGCTACTTGCAACTTGTAACTTGTTACTATTTTGTGAATTCATGGCTATATTTCCCCTCTCTTGATTTATATATTTGACTCTTTTATTCTTTTTATTTAATATAAATATATGATGTCAAATATTTATGATTTTAACAGGAAAAATTAATTGGAATTAAGATGGAAGTATTTAATTAGTAGTGATTTATATCCGAACCTGTTTAGATATGAATGAGTTGTATGAAATTACTCTCGTGGAGGAGTCATGGAGAAAAAAGTAAATACCTGGATATGTGGGGATGCAGGTCCTTTGGATGATTATAATCCTTTTAAGATTACACGAGAAGGAATCGCTCCAGAAATACTGTATATCTTAAATAAGGAACCTCTCAGCGTTTCACAAATTAGCAGAGACATTACAAAAGACGAAGCAAGTGTTGAGAAAACTATAAACTCCCTTTTGAAAATTAATGCTATTAGAATGGAAAACAAGAAATATTGGGTAAATTTCTCGATATTTTCAGAAGAAGATCAAAAAATTGTTTTCGAAATTGGAAAAGAATATGGAAAACAGTTGGCTTATAAATTACTGGAAAATAAAAATGAATTCTCTAATCTGGCAAATAAGATAAAATGTGCTAAGTATATTGGAAAAGACAAAAATATCTTCGCCTTAATTGGGTGCTTTGCCCTTGACTGGTACTGTTTGGATGAACTGGAGAAAAACAACTTTTTAAAACAGCATAAAAAACAACCCGGTAATAGATACTATATCCTTCAGGGTGGAGGGTCTTCCGGTATAAATATTCCCGGATTATACTGCGGAAGTCATAACATGAATATTGGGGAATATACATTTACCTCATTTGGTGATCATGCCGGACCAAGATCTTCCTTGCCTGACATACTTTGGCAAGGATCAAGTGCAGTTTCAAAACATATAAAAGGAAAGCAGGATTTAAGGGAAGCACTCGCCAATATTTTATTTCATTATAGTAAAAATCTTCTTAGAGATTGTGGAAAACTCCTTGAATTGCTATTGACGAATAAAGATACAAAGAGTATAGAAAATCAAGGTACTCTTCTTAACTTTTTGAAGAAATTAAATTACATTTCCCGGGAGGGTAAGAAGTATAACGTCAAAATACCAGTTTTTCTTCCACAAGATGAAAAGATCATTGATGAAATAAATAAGCGAACTGCAAAAATAGTATGTGATTTCCTTGACCAAAACTACTTCGAAATTAAGAATGCTTTAAGTAAAATAAGACCAGTCCTAAATAAAGTCCCTTTTGAGGAAGTTTTTGTTGATGTCTGGCATAATATATTTGGTTTTTGTAATATGTTTCTTGCTGAAAAAGGATTTATGTATAAACCACCAGAAACTCCATATCATGCTAAATATATCTCTTGGATTACTGTAAAAAAGAGAGATAAAAAATGAAAAGCGTGCAACTTAGCATAATATCAGATAAAAAGTTTCATTTCAACTTTCCTCAAATTGGCTTCGACAATTTCTTTTATCCGCAAAACATTGTACACAATCCCACATGAGAAAATTGAGGATAACAAATGATAAAATATAAGAGGAAATATTCTTTATTCTCATTATGTGGGCTTAATTGCGGCCTTTGCCCTCGTTATCAAACTGATGGCAAATCAAAATGTCCCGGATGCGGGGGGATATAGATTTTTATTTAAAACATCCGACTTGTGTGGTTATTACATGTAATAAGAAACATGATAATGTTGAATACTGTTTTCAGTGCTCTTCATATCCTTGTGACAGGTATAATGAACCAAGTAAAGTAGATTCATTTATCTCTTATCAAAATGTTATTTCGGATTTTGAAAAAGCATATAAGATAGGTATTGAAAAATACCAAACGATATTGAACAGGAAAATAGATATTCTTGAATTTCTTATTAAGAACTATAATGACGGAAGAAAAAAGAGTCTCTACTGTATTGCAATCAATCTTTTAGAATTATCAGATTTAGAAGATATTATAAAATATATAGACAAGAGAATAAAAAAACAGGATATCGATATGAAGAGTAAAATAGAATTGATAATCGATTTATTTAAATCAAAAGCAAAGGAAGGAAATATCGATTTAAAATTAAGGAAATTTGAGATATTGGACAGTTGACCCCAATATTAACTTAAAGATACAATACTTAAATACAAGTACTGTCCCAAAATATTTTGACAAAATAATTAAAGTTGTATTTCATATAACGGTGTGATCATATATATTCGACCAATTTTTGGTGTAACTTAACTATAGCTAGTGTATCTTGCTCGCAATATTCTAATAGATGATTTTTTATGTTCTCAACCTCACTATCAGCATATTTACCCTGGGCCAAGCATGCAAAGGTTACCATAGCTTCATCGCCGTTTCCAATTTCCAACTCTTCGTATGACATCTCAGGAACTAATGCCGGAAGAGTCTTCTTTATCGAAGTACTCCCATGAAAATCTGGATGATAAAAGTTCTTTCTTATTATCGCCTCTAGGTCTACAATCCTATCAATCAACGAATTTAATTCCCCTAAAATGTTAGGGAATTGCCTTGCCAAATCGTTTATCATAGTCTTTTCATAATTCGAATATGTGATTATACTACCTTCTTTCTCAAGATCTTTTATCAAATGCCTGACGATTTCCCTTCTATCATCTTTAGTTTCGTTAGCCAAGAATTCAAAATGTTTAATTATATTTCCAGGAGTAGAGCATTTATGTATAGAATATTGTGTTACAATAGATTTATATGGTTGCATATTCGGGTATAAGGGAATTGCTGTTTGGGTCGTCTCAAAATCCAAATAATAGGCAGGCCATACAATTTTATTTAATTCATTTCTTAACTTATTACCAATAAATAGATTGTTCGATTTTACGCAATTTATGACTCTCGATTGATTTTCGGTCAATTGAAAATTATCCGGGATGTCCTCTATTTGTACAATTTCCTGAGTAAGTAAATCTTTGAATTTGGATTGACTTAATCTGGGAATATCGAAAATGTGATTCTTAATATTTTTACCAACACAATCTTTGAAGAGCGGACATTTTTTGCATGTGAATTGAAGTTTGGCTTCGGGTTTTGATGATGCTCTTGTTATTTGCTCCATTTCGGAATAATAGGTTTTAAATTGCAACATTCGTTCTACAACTTCTTTTGTATGGTCTATTTCCACGAAAAGTTTATCGTTAGCCATTCCCAATCGAAAATCTCTGGAAATCAAAATCAAAGAGATTTTAGAGATCTTGTAATTTGATAGATTTAAAACCAATGCAGTATACGCCATGTCATCTATGAATTCTTCTTTATCATTTACACTAGACTTTACTTCAATTATGTGCCAGCCATTACTTTCTCTTCTCAATATATCCACTCTGGTTGCGAGACTATCAGCGAGAAATGCACTCTCGAAAATAACAGATACATTCGGGTTGTTCATCAAAATCTTTGTCCTCTCTATGGCAGGAATCATATCTTTTTCATCAATCAATATTCCATCGGGATACGCTTCCCGTACCCTTCTCCCGATCTCTATCCCCTGCTCCATTCTAAATCTCTCACATAGAGTGGGTTCACTAATGACCTTATCCCGTTTCATTCTCATTAACCAGGCAAAACTAGGGCAGGTAAGAGTATTCAAGAATATATGTTTTGTGACGTTTCGCATTTTCTTTCCTTCTATTTATTCCACATTACATATAATTTGCTTATACCAACATTTAATTGTGGGTATTCTTCTCTTTTAATAGTCAAATCTTACATTTTCAAACAGGTTGAATATGTAAGATTTGCAGAGTAATATACAGAATAACATCCTCTTCTCCCTTTATAACCTGCCTATGCGTTGCATGCAGACAGGGGGAGGATTGAGCTGAATGTGATCATTTAGAAATGTTGAAATATCAATACTGGACTTATATGTATTTTTCATCTTTGCCTTTTTCATTATATCACCCTCCTAAAAATCTTTATTTCACTATTGTTATGATTATAACATTTATCATAACTTATGCAACATCCTCCACTATGGTAGATAGGTATGAACATATAGCTCTATTTCATTAAACTCATCAATGTTATTGTAAGGAGTGAAAGGTGCCTGACCTCGGAATTTCTGGTTCTCGAAATGAAAATTTATAGGGCATATAAGTTACCGTATAACTTGCCTTATTGTCCCAAAATGGTCTTATTTTACATTTTCAAGCAGGTTGAAAATGTAAAATATGGAAAGAAGGGAAATATGAAATGAAAGAAAAATATTGTTTTGTTTGTGAATTGGTGGGCATGTTGCCCTTTTTTGAGATTGATAAACCATGCATAGTATGACGGAACATCATCACCAAAAGAAGGGAAATCAACCACGAATAACCACGGAAGATGAGATGTTGAATCAATACTGAATCAAGTTCAGCACAGGGCAGGGCTCAGCATGACAAGAAAGGGAAGGGGAAATAAACACAATTTCAGGAATTAGGGTAGATATGATCTACCCCTACGGTGTCACTAATTTGCAATTCACAATTCATTTCCGTTCCCGTTGGCGATTGGCATTCCCATTTGCACCCTCACCTCAGTCCTCTCTCATCAAGGGCGAGAGAAAGATATTTGGGGACGGTGCTTGCATTTATACATTTTATCTTCAAAAAGAATTCAAAGGAATTGAGAGACAACAAATTGTCGTAGGGAATTAGAGTTTGGGGGCAAATCCCGAGACTATTATTTCAAAGTTAAGTGTCACAAGTTATTTCCAAGTAATCAAGTACATCCGGTTCAGATGGTTCCATATCCTGATGTGAGATATGGATTTCATAGCACTTATGTCCAATAATATCTAATTTGCGTGTAACTTCGCTTTTCACAGTACCCGTTAAAACACCTCACGGATAATCAAAGAATTTACATATTTCTATATCGCCTACTTTTAAAATACTTCCAAAATACAGCCCATATCCTTTAACAGGGACTCTCATCGAAGTATTTTTAATTGTCTCGATCTTTATATCCGGAATAAGTCTATCCGTTGTTATATTTTTACCTTTTCTACTTATTATTAACACCTCCGTTTTAATTATTTTTCTTGCCTGGAATAATCTTCTCTTAATAGTTCCCATAGGGATTTTTAACATATGTGAAATATCTTTTTGTGAATAATTGGATAGATATACAAGTCTTGCGGTTTCCCTCAATTTTGGAGATAAATTGGATATAGCTTTAATCACATTATCTACCTTATTCCTAATTTCTTCTTTATATATATAATTCTCTTCAATGTTATTATTTATATGTTGTTTAAAATTTGCAAAAGATATTTCTTTCCCCCTTTTTCTTTTTATATAGTTCCTTGTAATATTTCTTGCAATTTCAGATATCCAAAATTTAAAATTATACGGATGTTTTAATGTAAATAATTTCATATATGCTTTTAAAAGAATATATAGAAAGAAGAATAAGTCGAAA
>CBDVEF010000133.1:0-5508 GCA_965372935.1 uncultured bacterium
TTTTAAATAATATTCAAGTTTGTCATCCTTATCAATTTCCAATTCTTGTTCAGTTCTTAATGTCTCTTCTACTTCTATTTTTTCAAGTAATGGGTTTTGCTCTATCTCATTTTCAATCAGATTATCAATATCTACTCTATTGACCTGTAATAGTTTCATTAACTGGACAATTTGCCCTGATACAATCTGCTCAAGCCTATGTTCTAATCTCAATTTCACAGCCTAAAACTATCTCCTAAATACTTTTTTCTTACTTCATTATCATTAACCAACATCTCTGTTTCTCCATCAATCAATATTTTACCATTATACATAATATAAGAACGTTCTGTTATTTCAAGTGTTTCTCTAACATTATGGTCTGTTATCAAAATTCCGACATTTTCACTTTTTAATGCTAAAATAATTTTCTGCAGCTCATTTTTTATTATAGGATCTATTCCGGTAAATGGCTCGTCCAAGAGTAAAAATTTTGGTTTAGTAGCCATTATTCTTGCGATTTCTACTCTTCTCCTCTCTCCTCCTGAGAGATATGCTCCTCTTATATCTTTGATGTGTTTAATAGAATATCTCTCTAATAATTCATCAGTTTTAGACCTACAGATATCTTTAGAAAACCCTTTCATTTCAAGTACCGAGTAGATATTTTCCCATGTCTTTAATCCTCTGAATATGGAGGATTCCTGTTGAAGGTAACCAATCCCGAGCTGTGCTCTCTTATACATTGGTAATTTTGTAATAATATTTTCATTTAATATTATTTTTCCGCGATTAGCTCTAATCATTCCAACTATCATATAAAATGTAGTAGTCTTTCCTGCTCCATTGGGACCAAGTAATCCTACGATCTCTCCACTATGAACATTGATTGAAACACTGTCAACAACCTTACGTTTACCATAAATTTTTTCCAGGTCAACAGCAAATAAACTACTCTTCATTCTTAAAATATCTCCCTTCAATATGACCATAGGCATGCATAATATTTGTGGAATCACTTTCAGCTTTGATCAAAATGCTATCTGCATTAATATTCAAAGAATCACTTCTATTATATACTATTTCAGCATTATTGTAAAACAGAGCAGATTGTAAACTTTCATCTCTTGATATAATAACTGTATCTCCTTTAATTATAACATCTTTACTTATATAGACGGGATTTCCTGAAATAATTCCATTTTCTTTTTTCATATTATAATTACAAAAATCCCCATTTAATATACTGTTATTCATTTCCATACTAAAATTGTTAACAAAAAGAACTATGCTATCATTTGGAAACTTTATCGTATCGGATTTAACTATAATAGTATCACTATCCCTAAAAATAGACAAAACAGGAGAATTGTAAAATTCCGCAAAATGTGTATTATTACTAAAGTACCCCCTATTGGAACTTATCTGAAATGTATCCCCTTCGGTCTTATATAAAATATTATTTTTCATACTCAGTGATGAGTCGGAAAGATCAAATAAGAAATATTCTCCTTTAAGTATGTTTTTTTCAATATAAAATATATTATTCCCAAAAAATTCAGCAACTGATCTATTTTGGTGAAATATAAGTGTATCTGCATAATATCTGTTATTCTTATCCACCCCCTTAACACTATCAATTAAAACGAACAAAGAATCGCCTAATAACATTGCACTTTCCGATGTAAAATTAACATTATCTATTGAGAATTTAATATTATTATAAAATATTGTTTTTTGTAGATTGTCTTTAATAATTATTTTCATTGAATCCGATTCTATACTATAATCTAATCCATATATTTTTACATTCAAGAATAAAATAACAACCAATATCAGCAATTTATAATTCTTTCTTGCCTTCAACATGCTTAATCACTATTTCATCTAAATTATTATTTGATTGAAGGTCATCCCCTAATAAAATAAAATTATTTCTTATTAATTTTATTTTACCTGGAGCATGTAGTTTTTTATCTTCATTATTCCAAAATAAACTATCAGTTAAAAGCTTTACTGAATCCTTTGTTAAAACATATACATTTTTAAATGCATAAAGATTACCCCTATTTGAAAAAAACAGACCGCTGTCTGCAACAAGACTGGATTTAAAACTATCATTTTCAAAAAAAGTTAGCTTAAAGTTAAACAATACAATAAGTGTATCCTGTCCCTTTTGTAAAGCTTTCTCTGCAACAAGATGCCATTCTTTATGCCCTGCTTTTGTAGTCGTAATTTGAAATTCCGATAGATATTCTGAGTTTATATCCGTGGGACTATTTTCAGTATCATTGCATGAAACAATAATAAAAATAGAACTCAGCAAAAACAGTATGTATAATCTTCTCATATATTATATATTTAACACTACATATAGAACAGTGTCAAGATTATGGATAGATTCTTTCTAATGTTCTTGGGAATGCAGTCGTCTCTCTTATGTGATGAAGTTTACATATCCATCTTACGGTTCTTTCAATACCCAACCCAAAGCCGGAATGAGGTATGCTTCCATATTTTCTCAAATCAAGATACCATTTGAATGCATCAAGTGGAAGATTGAATTCTTCTATTCTATTTACAAGTGTATTATAATCTTCTTCTCTCTGTCCTCCACCCACTATTTCTCCATATCCCTCGGGTGCAAGAAGGTCAAAGCCAAGAACTAATTTTTCATTATCAGGGTCTCTTTTCATATAAAAAGCTTTTACTTCAGCAGGATATTTAAATACAAATACTGGTTTATCAAAATGTAAAGCAATTATCTCCTCATGAGGTGATCCAAAATCCTCCCCCCACTTAAAATCAACACCCTTTGATTTAACAATATCAACAGCTTCCGTATAAGTAATCTTATTAAATGGTTTTGTGCATTTTTTCAATATAGCGATGTCTCTGTCGATATTCTCCAAATCTTTTTCCCTATATTTTATGACACTTTCTATTATATAAACTAGCATATCTTCGGCAACATCCATAGCATCATTAATATCAGCATATGCCATTTCAGGTTCAACCTGCCAAAATTCGGTCACATGTCTTCTTGTTTTAGATTTCTCCGCCCTAAATGAAGGGCCAAAACAATATACATTTCCTAATGCCATAGCTGCAGCCTCATTATATAGCTGTCCGCTCTGGCTCAGAAATGCGTCATCTCCAAAATAATCTACCTTAAAAAGTGTAGTTGTACCTTCACATGCTGCAGGAGTAAATATAGGAGCATCAACCAATATAAATCCTCTTTTATTTAAAAAATCTCTTGATGCATTAATTACTTCACTTCTAATTCGCAAGATAGCTGCCTGTTTCTTAGATCTAATCCATAAATGCCTATTAGCCATAAGAAAAGAGACACCATGTTCTTTCTTTGAAATAGGATATTCATTCGCTTTCCCAACAATTTCAAGGTAACTAATGGACATTTCATATCCACCCGGTGCTCGTTTATCCTCATGTATACTACCTTTTACTATAACCGAAGTTTCAATATTTAACCCATCAAATAAATTAAAATATTTATCACTAATATCATTTTTGAGCATAACTCCTTGAAGATATCCAGTACCATCCCTGAAAATTATAAATTTAACTTTCCCGCTAGATCTCTTATTATACAACCACCCCTTAATTTCAATATCCTTCCCATTATACTTTGAAATGTCCTTGAGCCATATTCTTTCCATAAAAATCTCCTTTTAAATAAGGAGCAGACCATAAGCCGAATTCTGTATTTGGCAATCATTTATCTGGGACTTTCTTTACAGAAAGCCTCAAGCGACCTACCCAAGGGTTAATATGAAGCGAGCAACTTCTCCCCTTCTATTTGGTCTTGCATTCTTCGGGGTTTACAAAGCAGAATAGTCTCCTATTCTCTGGTAAGCTTTTACCTCACCTTTTCACCATTACCGTTAACAGCGGCTGTGTATTTTCTGTTGCACTTTCCATAGGATTACTCCTCCTGGGTGTTACCCAGCGAAGTGCTCTGCAATGTTCGGACTTTCCTCATCTGCATATAGATGCAAACGCGATTACCTGGTCTACTCCTTTAATTCAATTGCAATATTTGCTAATCTGTCAGCCTCTTTATTTAATTCTCTATGAATGTGACTAAAACTGTATCTTTTAAAAGAACTTAGTAATTTCTCTATTCTAAATTTATAAGATATCAATAATCTGTTTTTAACTTTATATATACCATTCATCTGCCTAACTACTAATTCACTATCTAAATAGAATTCCGGGTACAAATTTTCCTTCTCCTTAAATGTTTTTAATATTTCCTTAATTGCAATTTCCAGTGCAGCATATTCTGCCTGGTTGTTGGTAGCTTTTCCTATATATTTATATTTTGAGAATATTAGGTTATCTTTATAATCTTTAACAATTACTCCTATTCCGGCTTCTCCTGGATTACCTTTTGATGCTCCATCCGTATATATCTTTATTCTCATTTTTCATCAATATTCCCTTTCCAGTATAATATTCGTCCACATATTTCACAATAATGAATTTCTTCATACATTTTCATTTCACTATATACCTGATATGGAAGTTTGACAAAGCAACCGCCGCAAATAGGTTTTTCTATCATAACCATGCCAATGCCATCCCTATTCAATCTTATTCTTTCATATTTCTTTATTAAAGTAGGATCTTCGATATGTACGGCTATTCTCTTCTTTTTATCCTCGAGAATATCTATTTCCTTGGTGAGTTCCTTTTCCTTCTTATTATATAATTTTATATCCTCCTCCGTGCTTTTCATAACATCACCAAGTGAATCTTCAAGATTAGATAAATTTGATTTAGCTTTTTTAACTGAATCAACATTTCCCTTTACCCGATCTTCATACATTGCCTTATCCTTCTCCAAATGTGTTCTCTCATTTAACAAAGCTTCCCCTTCTCTGCCAGTTTTAACAGCTTTCCCCTTTTTTATATTCTTCTCAAGACCTGTAATAATATTCTCCAACCGTTTTGAATTTTCCTTTTTTTTGTCGTTCAGTTCTGAGATATTGTTCTTTTCCCTTTCTATGCTACTTCTATGTTTTTCAAGATCTAGTGTAAGTTGTTTGATTCTCTCGGGAATACTTTCAAGATTTTCTCTAAGTCCATCTATCTCAATATCTAATTTCTGGATTTTGTACAGATTTTTCAAATCATTTTCAAGCATTTTATCCTCCTATTAATAAAATATTTTAATGGGCGATAGAGGATTTGAACCTCTGACCTCCGGTATGTGAGACCGACACTCTAACCACCTGAGCTAATCGCCCCAACTTTTCATAGTATATTAAATTAGCTTGATTAGTCAAGTAGTTATATTGTCCGGATGGCAGATAGGTATGGACATATGTTCCAGTTTAAACAGAGAGGAAAGGATTAAATCCATTCCTCTCTGTTCTAATTATTTCCCCTCCCTTCTGTGTCATTCCTGCGAAAGCAGGAATCTACAATTATTTTATAAAAAAGATATTTTATTCTTTCTAACTGTCATATCCTGTCTCCCTTTTTTTCCCTCTTAGATCC
>CBDVEF010000134.1:0-5478 GCA_965372935.1 uncultured bacterium
CTTTAATTAGAAATCATCTATTATTATTTTTATTACAGATGATATGGGCCCACCTAAGAAATTTTCAGCTACCTTTTCGAATCTTCTTGGAATATCACTTAAATAATACTTTGCCTCCCCTTTATATATTGAATCATTATACATATCATTTATATCAAGTATATTCCTTATCCTTTTTGAAACTTCAATACCCGGATCTATCAATTTAACACTATTCCCCATAATTTCTTGAATTATACCGGCCAAAAGTGGGTAATGGGTACATCCCAGTACAAGAGTATCAATTTCAATATCTTTAAAATGTTCAAGATACTTTTTAGCTATTTTTTCCGGGATTTCCCCTTCTGTATATCCTTCTTCTGCAAGTGGAACAAATAAGGGACAACTTCTTGAATAGACCAATTCTGCTTTACACCTCTCCCTTATATATCTTTCATATGCATTACTTTCAATTGTAGCATCCGTACCAATAATACCTATCTTCTTCTGTTTTGAATAATAACATGCGGCTTCCGCTCCTGCTTCAATTACGCCAATAATCGGCACATCAAATCTTCTTTTTAATATATCTATACTATTTGAAGATACTGAATTACAAGCAACTATTATCATTTTAACATCAAAGCTTAATAGGAACCTGACATCCTGCATCGCAAAATGTGTAATAGTTTCTTTTGATTTTGTTCCGTAAGGGACCCTTGCAGTATCTCCGAAATATATTATATTTTCATTTGGCAGCTCATTTAATACCTGTTTAACCACTGTTAACCCACCTACTCCCGAATCAAAAATACCAATTGCCCTTTCTCTATTATTGCCCATAAATTTTCTTCTTATATCCATTAACAAAATCGACTATACCTTTACATATAGATTTTGATACTTTTTTTCTAAACCAGTGTTGTTTTAATAGCTTTTCTTCTTTTGTATTCGACATAAAAGCAGCTTCTACGAGTACTGCAGGCATATAGTTCAACCTTAAAACATAAAATCCTGCCTGATGAACACCCCTGTCTTTAAGGTTAAGATTATTTGCTAGATTATTTTGAATATATTCTGCTAATTTACTTGATTCAATTAATGATTGATTCTGAGCCATATCGGAAAGTATATAATCAACGGTATTATAATGTGTTTTATCCCTTTCTGTTTCATATAATATCGATGCATTCTCCCTTGCAGCCACTGCTCTTTCCCAACTTGTTCTGGAAAGTGATAGGAAGTAGGTTTCAAAACCTTTTGCATTTTTACTTTTTCTGTTTAGTGCCGCATTACAATGAATACTAACAAAAAGTGTAGCTTTTTTCTTCAATGCAAATTCTGTTCTTTCTCTAAGAGAAACAAATCTATCATCATATCTTGTTAAATAAATCCTAAAATTTTCATATTTTGACAAATCATTTCTTAAAATTTTAGATATTTCCAACACAATATCCTTTTCTTTCGTTCCTGATGGACCAACAGCTCCAGAATCTTTACCCCCGTGACCCGGATCTAATACTATAATAATTTCCTCTTTACCTACAGATGCTTTCTTTTTTACATATTTACTATTTCGCATAATGAACTGAAGAATACCCGATTCTTCAGAATATATAACATCATCAATATATGTTTGACTTTTCAATTTAAAACTAATATAAACACCATTTTTCCACTCTTTGATTGATGAAGAACTTATAAATGAATTTGAAAAATTTTTACTTAAAATACTACTATTAATAAATTTTGTATAGAAATATACATTAAAATAACTACCTTTCTTTTTATATTCATATTTAATAAGGGGAGCGAGATCAAATGAAATAATTGTACTGTTTTCATTATTCTCAAGCTTTAAGCCTATAATGTCATATAATGAATTAAATATTTTGAGAACATTGTTTATCCTGTCATAAAGTATTCTTTTATTAATTAGTCTGCTGATTACATCAATATTTGAAGTTAGTGGGATTAAGCATTCTGTATAGTCCCGTAATACATCATTTCTTAATTTTCTCACTTCTTTATTCACTGATATAAATGGACTTTCAGGGAAAATACCAAGTTTTTTATTATTAAATTTTATAATATATTGATCTTTTCTTGCATTGTAAACCAATTTACCGTTAATGATAGCACTTAAATCCGTGATATTTAAATAAATATTCTCATTATCTGAAAAGAAATTTTTTACAAATGTTGAATCGGCAGTTTTAACTATAACTTGCTTTGGTAATAATATTAATGGTAATATTAAAGCTATTAATAGTATTGTAAATAGTTTATTTATTTTCTCTTTCAAGATCACGTTTTTTTATAGCCTCTCTCTTATCATATAATTTTTTGCCCTTACATACGGCAATCTCAATCTTTATTTTACCTTTATCGTTTCCATAAATAACCAGAGGAATAATCGTTAAACCGGACAAATTGGACTTACTCCACAGCTTCATAATTTCTCTTTTATGTAAGAGCAATCTCCTTTTTCTTTTGGGATCAAGTTTTATAATAGTTGAGTGTTTATATGAAGAAATGTGCATATTGTAGATGAATGCTTCCTCATTGAAGATCTTTATATAAGATTCTTTTAGGTTCACCTGACCGTTTCTTATGGATTTTACCTCCATACCTTTCAATTCTATACCGGATTCAAACTTCTCAACAATAAAATAGTTGTAAAAAGCAGCTTTGTTTCTTGCATAAATCTTCATTATAATAACCAATAACAAGTCAATATAACTAAATATTGCTATATTGTAAAGAGGATAAAGGATATATATATTTTTTATGCAATTTCAATCTATTTCAATATTTGAATTTGATAAATATTAGCATTTTTAATATTACTTTTTATAAAATATACCCCGCTAGAAATATCAGGAATTTTGAAACATATATAATCTCTTTTATCCCCATTGTAAATGTTACACATTTTACTACCTGAAATATTATACATATTAATATTAATTAGATGATTATAGGGATTAATTATATTTATTCCTATTTTATCCCCTTCTCTAACTGTTTTTCTTGAAATTGTATAATTAATCTCTTTTTTAATAAATCTCTTTTTTGATTTAATAGCTGATGAACCGTTATAACCTGTTAACCACTCGGTTCCATTAAGAAAAAACAACCTATCTTCTCCTTCATTCCATCCATCATTTAATGAATTACCTGAATTGCCAGTGCCATCATCTGCTGGTGATGAATCTGTGATCAAAATAATTCTTCCATTACCAAAACTTGAAGTCGCCATCATAACGCCATAATTGCTACCTATAGGAACCGAAGAATACCAGACCTCCCCCTCTGCTGAACCTGATAATTGCATTGTCGTTCCTACATGAAAACACAAAGGACCTGATATATATCCAAAAGGACCATTAAATATAGGATCAGAACTTGTTGGTGGTATATATGTATAGTTTGTAGAATTATCTGAAATACTATTATATGATTCTCCTGTAGTATCACAATGAATACCAACACTATCCTTTAATTTCATATCATTAAAAATCCTTGGAGAATCCCATCCATTGCCATTTCTGTCAGCCGAATTGTGATCTGACACAAAAAACACCCCTCCTCCACCTCTTATAAAATCATATATTGCTTTTTTTTCATTATATGTAAAAAGATTTTGTGGTTCACATACAACAAATACTTTAAAATTGCTTAAATCAAGTGTATTGTTTGCATTACCATATGTTATTGCACTATCAGGTGGTAATGTGGAAACAGTATATCCAGCTGTATAAAGTTCAAATGCCCATGATGAAATAGCACCAAGCCAGTCAGTTTCATTTAAAGGATTAGAAGGTGATGGATACGGCATATTATCATCTATTACCCAGTCTGCATTTCCAGCATCTTCTTCTCTTGTAAAATCAAACAGAACTGATTTATTATTTATAGTTTGCCCAATGACAACGAAAAATGTATCGGAATATGTTGAAGCAGATGAATCATCTAATGCATATATATAATAATATAGAGTATCATAGGCATCCCCTGAAGTTGTATGAAAATAGTATATATTACCTACTACTGAATCAGATAAAACATTGGAAAATAAAGCATTGTTATATTTATAATACATTTTTTCCATTGATAATCCATAATCATCCGTTATTTGTGCATATATATTCACAATTTCACCATCTTGAGGACAATCAGGATTTCTTTGTACATTAGATATTACAGGAGGATAATTTGCTCCACTTGAATTTAATTTTTCAAATATTACATCATCAACATAACCGGCTAAACCCGTATTCTTATACCCTCTTGCTTTTATGTCTGCATATACCGCATTATCAGGTGAAAGTATAGTATCCACAACTTTCTCCCATGTTGATATCTGATTATTGTAAATGGTTGATGAACTTGAAATAAAACTTGAATCAGATGATCTCCATGTAACAAACATTCCCAATCCGTTAGTGCCACTATCATCACTATAAAGCCATTCTGACAATAGAAATGTATCATTAGGGTTTACATCAATATATTGGCATATACCTCTATTATTACTACTTGTTGTAGTTATTGATATAGTATATATACCAGAATGGACTATAATTGTTTCTTTTGCAATACTACAACTCAATTCAATTTTCAAATAATTTAATGTATCTCCATCCCAATTTTCAAAACCAGGGTTCTGAATTAAATTTGTAGCATTTAAAAATATAACAGAAATGCATATAATAAATATAATAATCATTTTTTTCATATAACCAATCTCCTTTTTAATACTTTAATATAATTCCTTTTTAATATAATGTAAAGTTTTTTAAATTGTAGATAGGTATAGACATACTTACCAGTTTAAGGAGAAAGGATTAAATCCTTTCTCCTTTCTGTTTTGATTATTCCTTCCTCCCTCCCTCCTTTGTCATTCCTGCGAAAGCAGGAATCTACTCCTTTCATGATTATTTTCTCCCTCTCTGGTAGAAATTTTCATTACATAAAATTAAGATATAAAATAGAAATGCCGGGGGGCGGAATTGAACCGCCGACACAGGGATTTTCAGTCCCTTGCTCTACCAACTGAGCTACCCCGGCAATGAAAATGATAATACAATAAATAGAATTATTCGTCAAGCACTTTTTGATTTATCCACCCTTCTATTCCCTCCTACCATTACTTCTTTGCCCTTGATGGGAAAGGATTGAGGTGAGGATGCTAACGGGAATGACAACGCCAATGGGAACGGATTGTAAATTGCAAACCGTAAATCGTAGGGTCATATCATTATCTGCCCTGTTTTCTCTCTTTCTCTCTTTGTCATTCCTGCATCCCCCCTCTGTCATTCCTGCGAAAGCAGGAATCTACCCCGGCACTTGCAAAGTCATCTTGAATTTGTAATTGTAGAGGCGAATAATTATTCGCCCTAATTAGTGAAATTAAAGCAATAAAATATTCTCCTCTCTTAGTGTAATTCGTTGTTATTTCTTTCTTTCCCTTCTCGGCTGGTGTCTGATGTCTGA
>CBDVEF010000135.1:0-5477 GCA_965372935.1 uncultured bacterium
GCCCTTTGTTGAAATTAAGAATTATGACACAGCCTCTTTCGCAGGAATGACACAGAGAGGAGACAGGAATAATTAAAACAGAGAGAATGGATTAAATCCTTTCCTCTCTCCTTGAACTGGAAAGTATGTCCATACCTATCTACCTGATCCCAAATTATTTTATTGACTATAAATATTAAATTCTATATAATACAATATAAGGAATGAAAATGGATAAGCGAATTGCTATTTGTACAATTTTAATATTACTAAGTGTATTATCATTTATTTATCCAAATGATATCTTAAACAAGAGCGAAAGGGAATATTTAGATGATAAGGGTATAATAGTATTTGTTGGGGATACGAATTATCCCCCGTTTTATTTTGTAAATAAAAATAATGATATAGATGGTATGACTGTTGAGCTATTACGCTGGATTGCTACGGAATTGAAATTAAATATAGAATTTATTCATAAGCCTCTGGCAGAGGGGAGAGAAGCGGTTCAATCAGGTAAAGCTGATATACTTTGTGACTTTTTTTACAGTATAAACAGAGATTCTACATTTGATTTTACCATACCAATCTGTGATGTTCCCGCATACATATATGTAAAAGCAGACAGAACGGATATAAAAGATATTAATGATTTATCTGGAAATATTGTATCGATGCAGAGAGGAGATTATGCATATAAATTTCTCCAATTAAAAGGCATTGATTTTAAGATACTATTTACAGAAGATTTCTCCAAAGCTATAAATTTACTTATTAATGGAGAATCAGATGCTGTAATTGGCGATGAACAGGTTGTTATGTATTATGTATACAGTCATAATCTATATAAAAAAATTAAGAAAGTAGGTGATAAATTATATGATGGTAAAAGCTCTTTAGCCAGTAAGGAAGGTGAAACTATACTTGTTGGTATTCTATCCAAAGGAATAATATTAGCACAAAAGACAGGAACAATGGATAAAATAGTTGAAAAATGGTTAGGGAAAACATATGAGCATCATTATAATGCTTTTAGGAAATATTTGTTTATAAGTTTAATTATTTTAGGCATTATATTAATTATATTCTTACTTACCTGGTATACTAATTTAATTTTAAGGAAAAATATTAGAATTAGAACTAAGGAACTTGAAATCCAAACAATATATTTCAAAGGATTGTTTGAACATTCACCGGAAGCCATAGTAATTGTAGATAATATGGATAGAATTATTGATATTAACAATGCATTTGAAGAAATGTTTGGATATAAGTTAAAAGAGGTTCGTAATCAATTTGTAAATAATTTCATAGTGTCTGAAGATTTTAAAGAAGAGGCTTCAAACTTATCATTAGAATCATTGAATGGTAATATACTTAGAAAGGAGAGTAAAAGGAAAAAGAAGGATGGCACATTGATTGATGTTATCATTATAGCTTCACCTATCAAATTAAGAAAAAAACAGCTCGGTGTTTATGGTATGTATATAGATATAAGTCAAAGAAAACAACTTGAAAATAAATTAAGAGATGAAAAAGATAAACTTACAAATTTTTTAAAGAGTATAGCGGATGGCATATTTGTAATTGATGAATCAAAACGTATAGTAATAGCTAATAAAACAGCGGAGGAGATAACCGGATACAGTAGTGAGGAAATTATAGGGAAAAATATTTTTAAAGTCGTGAAATTTATGGATAAGGAAATTGAAAATAAATTAAAAGATATTATTAATTGTATTATAACCAGAAATGTATTTGCGGATATCCCTAATAATATTAGAATTAGCGGTAAAGATGGCATTGAACATATTTTGGATATTAATATCGCTCCTACATATAATATAAATAGTGAAATAATAGGTGTTAATGTAATATTAAGAGATATTACGGAAAGATATAGTTTAGAGCAAGAATTAGATAAGGTTGAACGATTAAATACAATTGGTTTGTTGGCAGGAGGTATTGCCCATGATTTCAATAATTTCCTAACTATAATAATGGGGAATATTTCTATTGTTACAATGCATCTTATAAAAGGTGATAAATTATATAACTATCTTAAATTAGCTGAAAAAGCTGCAATAAATGCGAAACATGTTGCTAATCAGTTGATAACATTTGCTGAAGGTGGTGATCCTGTTAAAAAGGTTGTTAATTTGGAACATATATTCGAAGAGGTAAAGCAAATAGCTTTAGCTGGTTCTAATATAAAATTAGTGTACTCCTTCCGAAAAGATCTATGGAAAGTAGAGATAGACAAAGAGCAAATTATAGAAGCTATAAGTAGTATATTTATAAATGCTAAGGAAGCTATGCCCGGTGGTGGAATTATAAATGTATTTATTGAAAATATTTCCAATATGCCCAGAGAGATTAATCTTGAACCCGGTAAATATATCAAAATAACAATAGAAGATCATGGTGAAGGAATCCCTAACGGAGATTTAGTAAAAATATTTGACCCATATTTCAGTACGAAGGAAAAGGGGACTGGTCTTGGACTTACTACGGCATTTTCAATAATTAAATCTCACCACGGGACTATAAATATCGAATCAAATGTTGGAAAGGGTACTACTGTAGTAATTTACCTGCCTGCTTTCGTTGATATGAATGATGAAGATATAGATGAAAACAGAAATTTTGCTCAAAAGTTAAATATATTAGTAATGGATGATGAGGAACTTGTAGGTGAAACGGTTATTGAAATGATAAAGACCCTTGGGCATAAAGCGAATCTTGCAAATGACGGATCGATAGCAATTGAAAAATATCGTGAATCAATGCAAAAAGGTAAAAAATATGATATAGTTATATTAGATCTTACAATACCTGGCGGAATGGGGGGAGAAGAAACAATTATGGAATTATTAAAGATTGATCCTGACATCAACGCGATTGTTTCAAGCGGATACTCAAATGATCCAATACTTGCTCACTATGAACAATATGGTTTTAAAGGTGTTGTATCAAAACCATATAGAATTGGAGAATTAAATCAAATTTTAATTAAAATATCAGAGAAATGAAATTTTCAAATATGAAGTATAAAAAATGAAAAAATCAATAGTTGCAATTATTATATTATTATTACCAATTTTTGTGCTTACATCAGCAAAGGTACAGGAGAATTCGGATTTTGATATCGAACAATTATTCGATAATTATTTTCATGAGAAATTGTTAATTGAACCTGAATTTGCTTCTGAAATAGGGGTTCCCAAGTCAATGGGTTATGATACCGACAAACTAACTGAACTATCAGAAAGAACAATAGATAGTATATATAATATAGATAGAAGATACCTTATGGAACTGAAAAGGATTGATGAAAAAAAATTATCAGAATCTCAAATAATTAATGCTAATATATTAAAATGGTATCTCGAAGATGAAATAAAGGGATATGAATACAGATTCCACATATATATTGTCAACCATATGTTTGGATTTCATAATCAACTTATTACATTAATGACAGAATATCATAGAATTGAAGATATCAATGATGCAGAGGATTATATAAAACGATTAAAAATGTTCGATATAAAACTGTTTCAAATAAGGAAGTTGATAGAAAAGCAGGCATTTTTGGGAATTATTCCTCCGGTTTTTATCATAGAAAAAACAAAAAATGCAATGATTAGTTTTACAAGTGTAAAATCAAATGAAAATGTTTTATACACCTCATTTGTAAAGAAAATCAAAAATATTGATATTGATATAGACACTAGGGAGAAATTGTATTGTACGGTTAACAAAGTAATTGATAGTGAAATATATCCTTCATATAAAAATATTATTTCATACCTTGATACATTGGCAACAAAAGCGAATGATGATGCAGGTGTATGGAAACTTCCCAATGGTAATAAGTTCTATGAATATTGTTTAAAACATCATACAACTACATCCATTACGCCTGAGGAGATTCATCGAATAGGACTTGAGGAAGTTAAACGTATTCAAAACAGGTGTAGGAAATTGTTTAAATCCGCAGGTATTGAACATAGAGATGTATTCGGTGAAATGGAATCTTTATACTGGGGATATGTACATTCAAAGAAAGATTTGTTTTATTCGAAAACAGATAAAGGCAAGAAAGAAGCATTAAATGATTATGTAAATATTATTCATAATGTTACGATGAATTTATCTGAATTATTTATTCAAGTTCCAAAAGAAACTGTTTTAGTGAAACCTGTACCTGATTTTAAAGAGAAAACAATGGGGACATACTATCAACCGGCATCATTTGATGGTTCTCGTAAAGGAACATTTTATGTTAATCTGTCTTATTTACCTTTCAAACCTGAAATGAAAACATTAGCTTATCATGAGGCTATACCTGGACATCATTACCAGATTTCCTTGGAGAAAGAATTTCCAAGTCATAGAAAATTCAGAAAACTCTTTTACTTTACTGCATATACAGAGGGGTGGGCACTGTATTCAGAGAAACTTGGTTTGGAATATGGATGGTATAATGACATCTATTCAGAGTTAGGATACCTGAATTCCGAACTGTTCAGAGCTGTTCGTTTAGTTGTAGGGACGGGAATTCATTATAAAAAGTGGTCAAAAGAGAGGGCATATAAGTATATGAAAGACAATTTGGGATGGGGATCTTATTCGGAGATTGATAGATATATTGTGTGGCCAGGACAGGCTTGTGCTTATAAAATCGGAGAATTAGAAATACTAAGATTAAGAAAATCAGCAAAAAGTAAATTGAAGAAGAAATTCGATATAAAGGAATTCCATAATGTAATATTAAAAAACGGATCTGTTCCTCTATCTATTTTGGAAGAACAGGTTAACAAATATATTAAACAAAAATTAGAGCAATAAGGGATAGAAAACAATGCAAGTAGACAAAAAGGATATAGAAAATCTTCTTAGTTTATGGAAAAATATTTTAAGGTTGAAGGATTGGGACATTAATATAAAGATAGTTGAAGAAAAATGGAGAAAATACGGAGATATAAAAATAGATCTTGATGACAAAAAAGCAATTCTAATGATAAATCAAAATCCTAAATGTACAAATCTTGAAGAGTTGATAGTTCATGAATTGTTGCATATAAAGCTTTATCCTATGGATCAGATGATAGAAGAACTTATTGATATAATTTATGGTTCCGATCCAAATAATATTAAGCGACAAATGCCTTATGGACAATTTATGACAATATTAGAATCCACCGCAGAAGATTTAACAAAAGGCTATCTAAAAGCTGCTGGAAGTAAAACCCAATTGTCCTTTGGAAGAATTAAAAACCAGGTGGATGATGAGATTAATTAAACGAAAGAAGATAAACCACTGGAAAAGAAATAAACACCACAAATTCATAGAGACAAGCTACAAGTGAGAAGTGAGAAAGGTGAATAACAACGAATTCATAAAAACAAGTTGCAAGTAACAAGTTTCAAGTGAGATATGTCTTATCCTGATATAGGTTTACACAATAAGGAGGACAAGACAATGCGAGAAA
>CBDVEF010000136.1:0-5403 GCA_965372935.1 uncultured bacterium
ATAACACTTTAGATTTAATTTTTTGAACTTTTCCTGTAGAGCTAATGAACCTGGGAGATGTGTAAGAGAGTCTATATCCTGAATAATTTTATTTCTTTTTAGCAAATTTTTGATATTTACAAGTAAAATTTCATTTTTAATAGGTTTAGATAAATATATGTCTGCACCAATACTTATTCCTTTTACTATATTTTTATTTTCCGAAAGAGCAGATAAGATAATAATGGGAATATGTGTCTTTTCCGGATTATTACGGATTCGTTTTATAAGTTCAAAACCATCGATTTTAGGCATCATTAAATCGATTATAGCCAAATCTATATCATCGGATTCAATGATATCGATAGCCTGCTGTCCATCTTCAGCTTCTATTATATTATATTTTTCGTGCTTAAGAATCTCAGCAATAATAAGCCTTAGAAATTTATCATCTTCAGCAATTAGAATTTTTTCTTTCATCTTAATATTGTCAAGGAAGTGGAGGAACTATTCTCCTTCCCCTTGCTTTAGGTTCAGGTGAATTATCATAAACTTCAATAATATTATAGATTACGGCAATAAACATCTTCGAAAATTTACCATGAAAATAGCTATGAATCAGATTAACATATTCTACAATATCTTTTTCATATTTATTAAGATTAGGATTATCCGGATGTATTAATTGAGGGATAGATTTTACCTCGAATGATGGGATATCGAGAAAAACAATTGCAACCTTGGGATATGCCATTTCATTTAAGAATGTACCTGTTTCAAACTCTTTGGTTGAATAAAGTTCAAGAGATAGTAATTTTTCTCTGTCAAAGAAGGTGTCAATATTTGTATATAAATATTCAAGAATTTTTAGTTTTGATTGAAAATCATTTTCTTTAGTATCTTTCAACATCTTTATAACTTCATCTATCTTCTCCTTTTTAGGAGTATAACCCATCCCTTTAACGGCATTATTTATCATAAATTTGCTATCATTTCTTTTAACTCCATAAGAAGCAACAATGCCATTGTGGGGACCTGCAAATGAAGGCATTTTTCCTGTTTTAATATCTTCTAATGTTTGCAATCTTCTTTCGACACTCCACTTTATGAATTTATCAGGAAGGGGCATAAGAGTATAATTTTCCCACCTGTTATCAATCTTGACTGATATATGATCATCACTTAATATTTTAATATTATTTTGTACAAAATATCCATCCTTCCAGAAATTCATTTCTGAGTGCTCTAAATTACTGGTTTCAGCTTGTACATTAATAATAAAAAGTGCGAATACTAAAACTATAACTATTTTTCTCATTAAAATCCTCCTTTATTAAAGAATAAATTATCATAGATAAACTATAGTGTCAATAGGAGGATTGTTCTTGCCTTCTCCCTCTCTTATCTGTTCACTCCAATCAATATTACAATATTACAATCTTCTTCACATATCTGTTCTTGTTATACTTAAATTCAATAAAATAAATACCGTTCTTTTTGATATTTGCTCTCTCTATTACATTTGCATTGCTCGGTGTTATTATCTTTTTGTATATTGTCCTCCCGCTTAGATCATATATCCTCGCATCTATTCTTTTGCCTATGCCATTTGTTAATTTGAATAAGAATACACCATTCGATTGTATCGTGGAATATTTTATTGAAAATAGTTTAGCCTTTTTTAAACTAATTCCAGATGAATGTGCAATTATCGTATCAATCTCATTACTATATGCACCCTCATTACCCTTATAATCCCTGCCGTTTATCCTATAGAAATAGTTTATCTCAAATTGAACATCCGTATCATTATATACTGTTATATTGTTCTCTGTGGAATCATAAAGATGAAACACATCATAAATACCTGTCTTCTTGTATATCAAGTACTTCTCTACATCAGAGGACAACGATTTGTTCCATGCTAATGATAGGTTCATCACTATCGTATCAATATTTGTGATTCTTAGGCTTTCGGGAGCAACAGGACCTATCGTATCAAAGTCGTTGATTGTTATCTGTTTACTTAATCCGCTCTCATTATTACCTCTCATCGAGGAAATTTTATAGTACATTGTGTTACTTATAATATCAGCATCAGTATAAAGTGTGTCTGATGTCTCTGCATAATATGTACCATAATTCTGCGAACTTGCTGATTTATAAATCCTGTATAACTCGGCATCTTCCGCTTTGTTCCAGAATAGTTGAACCTCATTCGTTTTTGTTGTAGTTGTATAATGAATACCTTCAGGTACTGCCGGGACACAATTCGTCGTATCTCCCATATAGAGATACAATTCATAATCATTGCCGTCATATGCCGAGAATACAAAATTACCTTTATAAGTCGGTCTATATCCCGTTACAGGTTTGTTGTCTTGATAATGATCATACCAAATCTCCCGCTTTCTTATGTTTCCACCACTCTCATCTACAAGATAAACTGTATTGCCAGCAAAGGGGCAATATCCCTCAATATAAAAAGTATACCCATACGCTGTGCCTATATCTCTATAACTGTGAAGATAGGGATAATCATAAAGTGTATCCTGATCAATTGTGATTATCTGCTTGCCATCAAAGTACTTGAGATAGTTCATACCGGGTGATCTTGTCTTATACATCTCATTATTGAATTCTACATTTTTGATTTTACTTGTGCCAAGTCCCATAGATGTCGACAAATGATTACCATAAGAATTTTGTCTCTTCAACTTATTGTCATACATTCTGTTTGATTTGTATGTAACATATCCGTTGGTTTGTAAAGATTTACCGGGATTCCCCCAGTATATATATGTGATATGCCCTCTGTGTAATGAAGGAAATTCAAATGCATAATCTCTATCGTCCACACCTTCTACTGTTAATATATCCAATCCGTCATAGATATATATCATACTGCTATCCGTTGTAGAACTTACAGGTCCCCAATTACCTTTAAATACTATCTGACCGTTAGATATTATCGGATTCGCATATGTCATAATCTTATCCGGATCATAATGCGTTAACTGTGTTTCACCCCCTGAACCTATATCATACATAAATATATTCTTCCAAATGCATATTGAATCCAATGGAAATTGGTCATAAGCTATTTCATTACCATCTATACTTACTTTCCCGATATAAATAGTCCCATACGCTTGCCCATTGCCAATCTCTTCCGAAAGAAGATGTGTCGTCATATCCGAATATCCGTAGAAAAATACAAATGTCGTATCAGTATATTCGCTTGGACAAGCTCCTCTCCATACTATACCAGAATCTCCCACCTGCAATGAATATCCTGCTCTCGTTTCTGATGAATGTGAAATAATGCTTGTATTACCCGCCCCATCGTAATATAAAACAGCATTTGTCCAATAATATCCAGAATAAAAATATGCTACCTTATCCTTGTATATATAAGGGCGTGTAAAAAGATTATAATTAGTATCACTAATTACTTGTGTCTGTCCCGTCTTTATGTCATATTCCATTATATCACCTGTAAATGTGTAATGACTGATGGTATCACAATTCCCTTGAACCCATACAATTTTATCTCCGTATATAGATGCAAACCCATCATCTATGCTATTATCCGTTATCTGTTTTACACCCACGATAAAATCTATCTCATATTCATTAATACTATCTTTTATTGGTTTACCGGAAAGATCTGTTATTGTTGTATCCAATTTTAGCTTTACCGTGTCCTGTAATCGGAATGTAGTATCCATATAGATGTACAGATACGATGAATCCTTATAGTATGAGAGAGAATCGATATCGTATATGTAGGAATCCACTAATGAATTTATATGTATATTTGAGGTTTTTAATGTTGCAGTATCCATTTCTTCTGAAAATTGTAGATATAATTTTGTGCTTCTATCCGCTACAACCGAATATGTAGTATCTTTAAGAGGAAATGATTTTTTTACTCTTGGCATAAAATTATCAATATGAACTGTGTCTATCAGTGTATCTTTGTTTCCTACTATGTCATAAGCCCTGACCAGGACTTTATAATACCCATCCTTAAATTTAGCTTCTTCTATTGAATCTGCATCAATACTGTCTACTGCTCCTGCCTTTTGTTTTGTGTTCCAATACATATTCTTCAAATTAGCGTTTGAATTGAATATATCATTTGTAATATAATAACGAAAGTGAGTCATCGATGAACTATCTGCATATACTAACCCAAAATAACTATTCGATGGTATACTATCAAACTTTACCTTCTCCCAATATGGCTTTACTAATGTATCTTTCATATTTCTTACAAGATATCCAATCCTATAGACCGAAACATTGCCTGTATCAGAAGGGCTATGACCCACTGCATCAGTCCTCGTATCACCTGCTATTGAAACTATATCTACCTTTCTATTTAATGAATCTTTATGTAATAGTGTATCCCCTGAACACTGTAGATAATATTTAATAGAATCAATATGAGGATTTGTGGAATCTACATATGGATCAAGCCCTCCACTGCGGAGGGGATTAATTATAGGGTGTGCCCCATTCAATCCTTCCCTGAAATGTAAGTGCCCCTGATTAGCATATATTATGCCTATACTGTCAGTATAGGCATGGATATATGACTTATTCTTTGCCATAGAATCAAGATGAATATACCAATATACAGAATCTTTTGTAAGAATTCCACTATTTTTAGGTTCAGAAGCATCATATCTCAAAACTGTATCCGTAACAACAGAATATACGGGAATGCTGTCATCCGCATTTATATCCACTCCATTATGAAAATGATTTGGTCTATATTCTCCCAATGTAGCATTGATTCCGTGCTGATGGGTAAATATCTTTACAGGCCAATCATAGCAATATAAATTAATTCCTATTAAAAGAAACAATATGATTATTAATATCTTCTTCATTTTATCCCCCTCATCTCATAGCAATAAATTTTCTTACCAGCACTAATTATAAAATAACAACTATCAATTGTAAATTTCACTTTTACTATTCCGGATTCAACTTCTATTGAATATTGCCATATTACTTTCCCTAATGAGTTAAGAAGATAAATATTCCTTATTTTACCCGCAGGTTTTGAGGATTCTCCTCCTCCATCGCTTCCTATAATAAATTTTCCATTAGAAGAAATATCCAAAGAATACCAATTTCTCCCTTCAAGAAGTTTGCATTTACCCTTAATCTTTCCTGTCTCAGATTTGATAATCCATATTTCCCTGTCTCTCTTAGCACTTGCTACTAGATAGTTCTCATCGGGTGAAAATCTTAACAAATTATCTACCACTCCTGTTTGTACTTTCCATATTAAATTTCCTTGCCTATCAAATTCATAAAGCCATTCTACTCCTTCACCAAGTGCTGCTACATAGTTTCCATAAGGAGAAATGGCTACAGAACCTGTCCATCCAGGTTCAAGAGTTCTTT
>CBDVEF010000137.1:0-5278 GCA_965372935.1 uncultured bacterium
ATATCTTTATTGCTTAACCACTTCATAATTCTTTCACATATACTTTTAGTGATTGGAAAAAAGCAGCTTGAAAAAAAATATTATAAGATTGCAATAATATACATTATACTTTTAATTATAAATTTTGCATTAATTCTTATTGTTAGAATAGGTATATTATTATACATTACGGAGTTGCCAATTATTTTAACATATATCTATTTTATTTATGATTTTAAAAAGGGAGAAAAGATACACTATAAACAGATTATTGAACAACTAAATGAACGGCTGGAAATGTATATAAACAAGATAGATATCGATGACTTTAATAGATTTAGAAATATTGCACTTGTATACGAGCGAAAGGGTGATTTCAAAAATGCAAATGATTATTATATAAAAGCTCTTGCATTATCCACAGAGGAATATAGGGAAAACATTGAGCTTAAAATTGAATATTTGAAGAATTCCAGGAGAGCCGAATGTAAAAATTGCGGAGCATATCTCAATCAGAATTATGATATTTGTCTCAATTGCGGACATTATTATAAAAAGGGGGAATCAATTAAGAATAAATACAGTATGATGATTTTGCTAATATGGCTGATAATAGGGGTCTTTTTTTTAATCGCTGGGGCAAAGATTGTCTCTTCTCTTTTCATCATAAATTATGCTATTTTTGTTCTTATGTCGTCATACTCAATCGTTGAAATTGCTGAAACGCTTATTATGAAAGCGTTTGGTAGATAATTTGTTTAAAAAACCGCTTGACAAAACATTTTCATTGTTTTATATTTTTATTAACCTATAAAAGGAGGTAAGATGAACAGACAAGATTTAATTAAGGTCATAGCTAATGACACAGAGTTAAGCAACAAAAAGGTTAAAGAGGTAATAGACTCAATGCTTAAAAGCATTGAAAAGGCGATTCTTAAGAAAGACAAAGTTACATTTGTAGGATTTGGAACATTCAAGGCAAAATGGAGAAAGCCAAGAACAGCTATTAATCCCAGGACAAAAGAGAAAATGCAAGTGAAAGGAAAATTTGTTCCTCATTTTGGTGCTGGTTCTCAATTGAAAGAGAAAGCATCTAAGATAAGGAAGTAAATTTGTTTTATTAAAAAGGAGGAGATTGCTCCTCCTTTTTTCATATCTATTTATTTCCTTATAACATTTCTTATAACATTACTTAGTTCTTTAATATCATATGGTTTGGCAATAAAACCTGAAAACCCATATTTTTTATAGTTTACCATAATAGGATCGCTGGTATATCCGCTTGAGACTATTAATTTGGCGTTAGGATCGATTTCAAGTAATATTTCCGAAGTTTCCTTCCCACCCATTCCTCCCGGTATTGTTAAATCTATTAAAACAACATCATAATATTCACCAGTTTTCATTTTATTCCGATATAAATCAATTGCCTCGTTACCATCGGAGGCACAATCACATTTATATCCAATTTGTTTAAGCATCCTATATGTAGTTTTTCTAATAGTCTGATTATCATCCATTAAAAGGATAGTACACTTACCTGTGACTATTGCCAGCGTATCTTTCTCTTTAATTATTGTTTTACTGTAAGCTGGCAAATATATGTAAAATATTGTTCCATTGCTCACTTCTGATACTACTGAAATGTATCCATTATGCTTATTTACTATAGAATAGACCACTGTTAGTCCTAACCCACTACCATTTTGTTTCGTAGTAAAAAAAGGATCATATATATTATGTATGATTTTCTTGCTAATTCCGATTCCATGGTCCTTAATCGATATTTTTACATAATTACCACTATTTAAGGGAATATGATCATTGGGAGTAATTGTAATATTGTTTGCCTTTATATAGATTATACCACCTTCTAACATGGATTGATCTGCATTGATAATTAGATTGTTTATAACCTCACTAATCTGTCCTCTATCCACTTCAATACTCCACAGGTCATTCGGTAAGTCAAATTGGCATTTTGATTTTGCCTCTCTTAATGAAAATAAAGCTGATTCTTTTATTAACTCCTGGATAGAGCATAATGTTTTTACAGGCATATCTCCTTTAGAGAATGTAAGTAATTGTTGTGTTAAATCTCTTGCATGCATTGATGCTTGTTCAGCGTATGACAGGTAAGAATAGATCCTACCATCCGAATCGATTTCCATTTTTGCGAGAGAGATATTTCCCATAATAGCCGTAAGTATATTATTGAAGTCATGAGCTATTCCACCTGCCAGTATACCAATTGATTCCAGTTTACTTGCTTTTAGCATTTCCTGTTCCGTTCTCGATTTTTCCGTTATATCACTAAAAACAATAGCAAATCCAATAATAATATTGCTTTTCCCCATAATAGGTGCTCCACTGGCAGAAATCATTATTTTTTTATCATTTTTGGAAAGGAGAAAAATATTATTGGAAAAGTAGCACAATTCTCCTGTATTTCTAACTTTATCAATAGATGCATTGCATATTAACTGACTTTTTTCATTTACAATTTTAAATATTTTACGCAATGGTTTGCCGGAAGATTGTTCCAATGTCCACCCTGTAAGATGTTCAGCTGCTGTATTCATAAATAAAATATTTGTATTCAGATCGGTAGATATTACTCCATCATGTATCGAATGCATTGTTATGTCCATAAATTTATTTTTATTTGCCAGAGTTTCCTCAAAATGCTTAAGCTTGGAAATATTTCTAATAACAGTGATAATTTGAATAACTTTTTTATTTTTAAATATAGGTATTTTATGTGTCAGTGTAGTTAAAACTTCTCCTTTTAAAATAACACAGTCTTCGGAAAAATGGGTTTTTCCTGTTTTAAATACATATTCATATTCTTTAAAAACCTTTTCAGAAAGAAAAGGAAATGATTCATGTACTGTTTTCCCAATGATATTGGTTGGAATCCCAAGCTGATTATTCCATTCTATGAATGCCTTATTTATAAATATTATCTTCAAATCCTTGTCTACTATATGGATATAATCGGGTATAGAATCGATTGTTGACCGATAATACATCTCTGATTCAATTATCGCTTTCTCTGTTATTTTTCGATTGTCAATTTCATTTCCTGCCTGTTCATATAAACGAGTATTCTTAATTGTTATTGCTGCTTGTCTTAGTATTTCTATCTCTTTTTTCTGCCTTTGCTCGTTTTCTAATAATCTTGTATGTTCTATGTTTAAGGCAATTTGATTGGCAAAAACCTCTATTACATTTACCGTATTGTCATCTATATCAAAAATATTACTATCATTTAGTAGGAGGGCATAGCCAAGAACTTTATTCTGGTGTTTAAGAGGTATAATAAATATATTTTGTCTTCCTGCATATTTTATAATATCTTTAAGTGGTAATACATATTTGGAAATATGTTCTTTTTGTAATTTTACAATATTATCGGAATTGTCTATTTTTATCCCTTTATTAATTAATTTATTTATCAAGCCAATTTCAGTTTGTGAATTATTTGCAATGATTGTTTTTGTTTCCGAATTATATATAGCTAAATTCGATAGTGTCTGAAAAGTATTATATTTATTATCTATTAATATAATTACCTGCTGCAAATTGAAATTATTTATCAATATATGACTAATGTTATTCAATAATTCCCTTAAAGCTTCTATTGAATTCTTTTCCATCATATTTTGATTACTCATTTATTTATATCCTATTAACTCTAAAAATATTTACTAAGTTCATACTCTAATTATAATGATTATTTTAAAAATTTTCAAGATAATAATTCATATTAAAATAGAGGGAGATATAACCATAAATGTATAGTAGAAAGTTGCAAATTACAAGTATTAAGTAGGAAGTGAGAAAGGGGAGAATAACCACGAATAACCACTGAAAGGGAGAATTACATGAATGGGGAGAGGGAGACCCACCACCAATTCACGAATAAAAGATAATGGACGCCAGACACCAGACATCAGACGTCAGCCGGAAAGGGAAAGAAATAACAACGAATTTCACTAAGGAGAAGGGAATAATTTTCAACTTGAATTCACAGATTAGGGCGAATAATTATTCACCCCTACAATTAACGATTAACGATTAACGATTTACGGCTTTTAGACTTGCAACTTGTAACTTATAACTGACATATGTCCATACCTATCTGCTAAATTCCTGATATTGCAATTTGACATTCACTAAATATTATGTAGAATATGTAAAAGAAGGATTTTATGAATAAGAAAGATGTCGGGAATATGATGAATTTTTAAATGGGAAAAGGCACTGGTAATATATGAAAAATTATGTTTACAAGAAAAATGTTAAACTGAATGAAGATGATGTATTTAAATTGTACGATGATGCAAAATGGACTGCTTATACAAATGATATACCTAATCTAATGAATGCAATAAAGAATTCTTTATTTGTTATTACTGTTTGGGACAATGATAAACTTATAGGGCTTGTAAGAATTGTAGGTGATGGTTTTACAATAATTTATATTCAGGATATTTTAGTACTTGAATCATATAGAAGAAAAGGGATTGCTTCAAATCTTATGAATATGATATTAAATGAATACGGAGATGTCAGACAGAAGGTTCTTTTAACAGATGAACAACCTGCTAATAGAATGTTTTATGAGAAACTTGGATTTAAAGCATGTGATAAGTGTGAACTTGTTGCATTTGTACGGATTGATTAGTGAGGTAAGAAAATGAATGAAATCATTTTAAAACCTATAGGTATAATACATACACCGTTTAAAGAACCTATGGGTATTCCGATACAACCAAATGCCGGTCAAGGAATCAGAGGTGTAGTAGAAGTATTTAATGAGTTTGAGACGGGTCTGAAAGATATAGAAGGGTTTTCTCATATTATTCTCATTTACTATTTTCATTTATCTAAGAAATTTAAGTTACTATCAAAGCCATATATGGACGATACCGAGAGAGGAGTTTTTGCAATTCGTGGTCCCTCAAGACCAAATTACATAGGAATATCTACTGTTAGATTGGTAAAAAGGGAGAAGAATGTTTTATTTATAGAGGATCTTGATATCGTTGATGACTCACCTTTACTTGATATAAAACCATATGTTCCTCAATTTGATATAAGAGAGAATGTAAAAATTGGCTGGCTTGAAAAGAGAATTCATAAATTACCTGAGACAAAGGATGACGGGCGATTCGGAAAATAAATGCAGAGGGATAGAGAGGAGACCCACCACCAATTCACGAATGAAAGATAATGGATGCCAGACACCAGACATCAGACATCAGCCGAAAAGGGAAAGAAAATAATAACAACG
>CBDVEF010000138.1:0-5259 GCA_965372935.1 uncultured bacterium
ATCCGCTCTTCTTAAATTATTGATTGCTTTCTCAACATTATTCCAACTTGTATTTTGTTTCAAAATTGCCACTATTATTATTTCATCTATAGTATTTCCGGGCCACCAATTCTGAGGTCCGAAATATTTATACAAAACATTATAAAGTTTTATTATCTTTTCTTTTTTAGACATTAAAGATTATAATTTTTTGAAGAAAAGGATACATTTAGGTATGCATCAAATATAATAGAATAAATTTCTATTTCATAAGGTCCATAAATATTATCAATATTGCCATATTTTGTTTTTGCGATTATTCTGTCACCATCTCTTAAATAAAGTGAGTCAGGATAAATTGATTTCATACTACCAAACCAAATAATGTTACTATATTTCATACTTATATTATTTTTGAAATCTATTTTCACCATCTCAGTATCTATTAGAGGAATTGCTGAAAATATCGAAACAAATGATTTACCGATTATAGATGAAGATTTCAGAAGATCTGATATCGCCTCATAGCTACTTTCCCTGTCAAATAAAATTGTTGAATCCTGAATATGAATCGTAAATACTTTCATACCAAGAGGACCATATATATCGATTATTGCTGTATCTCTTGAAATAATATTTATTTTAAAAATCGCAGACCACTCATATTGCCCATCCTTGAGACGTATATTCCCTTTTCCCTTCATCGATTTGAATTCATAATTTCTTTGCATTAAATATGGGTAATAATTATTTATATTTATATCACTTTTTTGCTTGACAGGAGAGGTAATGCTTAATCTTTTAAGCGAGCTACACCCTGACAATAAAACAATAAGAATTATAATTGCTTTTTTCATTTGCTCATTAAAGCATAATTAGATAATGTAGTCAAGATAATAGAGGGGGTAGATATCAAATAGGAATAGACATATGTTAATTACAAATAACAAGTTGAAAGAGCCAATTGCATTGCAACTGAGAGAAAGCCAACGCCAACGGGAACGGAATAATGAATAGGAAGTGGTAAATATTTTTCAAATTAAAAGCAATTGATAAATCTATTCCGTTTTGCAGAGGCAAGAGAGGGGTAATTATATTTTAATTTCTAGATCAAAAGTGGTAAATATGTATATACCAAGTGCTATAGTAGTAGAGGGTTCTAACCCCAAATTATACTTGTAATTATATACTAACTATGTTAATTTCATATTATATTATGAAGAAAAAGCTGACAGAACAGGGGATTTTATTCGCAAGTATAATCAAGTGGGTCACTCTATCTACGGTAATAGGAATAGTTGTAGGAATATCCACAACATTTTATCTTAAAATACTTGAATTCAGTGAGAGATCTTCAAGTTATTCATACTATTTTCTATTGCTACCGGTAGCAATGTTTCTAAGTGTTTTAATAGTCAAATATCTTGCTCCTAATGCCGAAGGGCACGGGACTGAGAAGGTTATTGAAGCAGTACATATAAAAATTCAGGAAAGATTAAATCAGCTGTCATACCTGTTAAATTAATAGCGACAGTTATAACAATTGCCGCAGGTGGATCAGCAGGAAAAGAGGGGCCTGCTGCTCAAATTGGGGGAGGTTTATCCTCTGTATTTTCTGACATTTTCAAATTTAACAATCATGACAGAAAAAAGCTCGTTATCTGTGGAATAAGTGCTGGATTTGCATCTGTTTTTGGAACCCCTATAGCAGGTGCTATATTTGGTGTAGAGGTCCTTTTTGTAGGCAGTATGTTATATAATGTGCTTCTCCCTTCATTTATATCCGGGATTGTTGCTTATCAGGTTTCCTCAGCACTTGGAATCAAACATTTTCATCATTTTATTGAATATATTCCTGATTTTAGTGGTCCGCTCTTTTTAAAAGTTATATTAGCAGGTATTGTTTTCGGGCTTATTTCTTTCCTTTTTATTGAAATTTTAAATATTGGTAAAATCATTGCAAAGAAAATTAATATATGGTCACCATTAAGGGGATTTATTGGCGGTGTTCTAATTGTAGGACTTGTTTTTCTATTTTCAAGGAGGTATCTTGGTCTTGGTGTTGATGTAATACACCAAACACTTGAGGGGGGAAAAGTAGTTTGGTATGATTCAGTAATGAAAATGATTTTTACAAGTTTAACACTTAATTTTGGTGGCAGTGGTGGTATTGTAACCCCCATTTTTTATATAGGGTCAACTTTCGGTTCCCTTTTCGCTCAAATTATGAGACTTGATCCTTCAATCTTTGCCGCTATTGGAATGGTAAGTTTGCTTGCCGGAGCAGCCAACACACCAATAGCAGCAAGTATATTAGCCATTGAACTTTTCGGGCCTTTAATAGCTCCATATGCTGCCATAGCCTGTATTATTAGCTTTTTTATGACAGGTCACAGAAGCGTTTATCCGTCTCAGGTTCTTGCTATAAGGAAATCCGAATCAATAGATGTATCATTAGGTGAAGAAGTAGATAATATCAAAACAGATATCAAACCGCACAAAACGAGTATTATAAAAAAGGGATTAAGTTTTATAAAGAAGAAAAAGAAAGGAGGAAATTAATTCCCCCCTCCAAACACTATACAGACTCTGCCATATGGAGTTCCCAAAGGCATTTCAGGTCCATTTCTTACAATGGAACCATCATCAAGTTTCCAATTTCCAAAAGAAGGAGCAATTATATAACCACCACCAAGCATTAACCCAACAAATGCATGTTTTGATGCAAATGGCAATTTGAACATAATATTACCTGAGATATGTCCTGCAATACTATTTTTATCTAATGTTGACACTCTTGCAGGTGTAAGGAGCAATGAGTCAAAAGTGATATCGCCAAGTTCAGGTCTTAATGCAATCTTGTAATTCATTGAACCGAATCCGATAAGCGGAAAAACATCAATATATTGCATTATACCAAACATATATCCCAATTCAAAAAAACCACCTTCGGCATTAATATGTGCAGTAATATTATTGTTTTCTGAAACAGTGTTGGATGAAATTGAAGATCCGCCAATTATGATATTATTAACAACACCATAACCTGCTCCGTCTTCATTAAAATAGAAAGAATTTGAAATAGCAGGAAGTCCGGCATTTGTTAAATATTGGTTTAAATTGGTGTAATCATTACACATACCTGTATAGGAAAATCCACCGAATCCTCCGTGAAATGATTTGCCTGAAAGGCATGTTGTCAGTAACATCACAAACATTAAAGCTAAGATAAGTTTTGATAATTTCATATATCCTCCTTAAATTGTTATATATTTGCATTGTATCACTGTTACTAAATATTGTATATCAATTTCTGATAAAATGAGGAATTTGGATGACAAAATGCGGATATCGAGATACAACCACGAGCTCAGTGAAGGGAGATCCGCCACGAATGCACGAATTTGTAACTAATTACACGAATGGAGAAGAGAATATTCTTACCTTTTTAGAAAGACAAAGAAGGGGATATAGAACACGAATTCCACTAAGGAGAAGGGAATAATTTTTAACTTTCCCTCCGCATTGTGGGAGGGAACTGAAGGGAGGGGGATTAGGGCAGATAATGATCACCTCTTGCTTCCTCGCCCTTGATGGGAGAGGACTGAGGTGAGGGTGGTTATAAGTATTTAAGTAGGAAGTTTAAAGATGAAAATCGAAAAACGGGAGCGTCAATGCCAACGGGAGCGAAATATATTTACTATTCACACTCTCTCTAACAATGTCATTCCCTGCATTTATTCCATGTAATTCCCTGCCTTCCCCCTTTGTCATTCCTGTTCCCCTTCTTTGTCATTCCTGCGAAAGCAGGAATCTATCCTTAACCAAACTTTATCACACTAATTTTATATAACTTCCTTGCCTATAATCTTCTTATATAATAATTCTAAAGTATGAAATTGTCGAATGTCGAGACGCAACTTCTATTGCTATACATTAATTCTTGCTACTTGTAAATGTTATACACTCCTATTTGCCCTTAAATATTTATTAATTGACATTGACATCAAATAATGTTATAAAATTATTAATAAAATTAAATTTTATTAATAATAAACCCTAAAGGAAATGAGGGAATATTTGAAATCATTGTATAAAATCAATATTAAAAATGACTAAATTCTTATATTTGCAAAATTTTATTTTCTTAACTATGTTCAATTGTATTAAATAATAAGGAGGTGAGATGAAAGAAACAAGAATAACACTTGCAGTATTTGTATTAGCAACATTGTTATCATCATGCAGCTTATTTAATAATCTGTTCAATAAGAGCAGGCATGAGAGGATAACGGATAACCCGGGGAGATCATGGGGCCTTGATATAGTAGAGGATTCGAAGGGAGTGATACATGGTGTATGGATGGACAGGGTGGACAGTGTAGGAAGGGCGGATGATATATATTACAGTCACAAGCAATTGGGAGGAATCTGGAGTGAGCCCGTAAATATAACCAATACGGAAGATTACTCATATCTTCCGAGACTTGCTATCAATTCAAAGGATGAATTATATGTAGTATGGGATGAGGATAGAAGGAGTGATTGGCATTCAGTGGTAGTAATAAAGAAGATGGAATCAAATGGTAATTGGCAGAATGGACATGATACATTATGGGATTATCTTGACTTCAGTGAAAGAGCTGCAATAGCGATAGATGATGAAGATAATATACATACAACATTTCTCGGACAGGATCAATATCGCAGTCATGCGTTGATGTATTGTAGGATAGGAAATAACGGACAGAAGGACAGTGTAGTGCATCTAATAGAGGGACCTATGAATTATTCCCCGATACTTGTAGACGGATCAGGTGGATTACATGTAATAGGAGAGAAACAGTTCGGTATGTGGGATGAGATAATGGATGTTTACAAACCTAATGGAGGATTATGGCAAATTCCCGGTGTGAACATATCCCAAAGTCCCTATTCGAATTCATGGACAGTGGACAATATCAGTATGGATAATGAAGGACATATATACACATCATGGGATGAATGTAACGATAGTCATGTATACTTTTCAGAGAGAGATTTAAACGGCTATTGGTCAACGCCTGAGAAGATAGGAATAGATGAAGCGGGATGTGGTATCTCTTGGACAGTATGTGATAAGGAAGGATGTGTATATATATCATATTCAAAAGCAATTAAACCACACAATACGAATGGATTTGTAAGAAAGCGTAATAAGGAGGGCAAATGGAGTAAGCCGCTAAATAGAGACTTGTCAAGAATGTTGTGTATGGGATTAATATTCATAAGGTAATTCTC
>CBDVEF010000139.1:0-5203 GCA_965372935.1 uncultured bacterium
GGAATATTTTAATAGTTTGAATTTACAGGCAAAAAAGAATTATGCAAAATATTATTGGCTGAAAAATGATCAGAATCCGGATACTCCATATAGCGAGGCATTGGCGGATTTTGTAAGCAAGATGAAGTATGTAGATACAAATTTCTTCGAAGGAAATAAAAAAGGGCGAGAGACTGATAGGGGAAGAATATATTTGAAATATGAAAAACCTGATCAGATTGTAAGAAAAGGGATAACCCAGCAGTATAAACCCTCAGAGATATGGTTTTACTATTCTGGTGGAGGTATAACATTCGTATTTTCAGATGTTACCGGAGTCGGTAAATATAACCTTATTTATTCATCGATTGCTACACAAAGGACTGATCCGAACTGGATTAAATATATAGACCCATTATGGATACAAATGGAATAATATGTATATAATTATCACAGCATTACTACTATTTCTTTTCTTTATAATATTTAATTACAATAAAATTATCAAATTAAAGGTTAGGGCAAATGGTGCCTGGTCAGATATTGATGTCCAACTCAAAAAGAGATATGATTTGATAAATAACCTTGTTAATGTTGTTAAAGGATATTCCGATTTTGAGAAAGATGTGCTTATTAATGTCACTGAAAAAAGAAGTATTGCTATGAATGAAAAATCGATTGAAAAGAGGGCTAATAGTGAGAATAACATCTCAAATTCCTTAAAATCACTATTCGCTATTGTTGAAAATTATCCCGATTTAAAGGCGGATAATAGTTATTTACACTTGCAGAAACAACTGGTAGAGATAGAAGATAATATATCTTATGCAAGAAGATACTATAATGCAGTAGTTCGAGACTTTAATCAGATTATTCACATATTTCCTCAGAATGCTATAGCATTTATTTTTGGGTTTAGTAGACTTGAATATTTTGAAATTAAAAACAGAGAGGAAAGGGATGGAGTCAATGTCTATATATAAAGCACTTTTATTTTTAATTATTTTTATTATACCAATATATTTAATTAGTTGGGAAATTGATTCATATAATACTGAAATCATATTACGGAAAGATGGTACTATTCATATTAAGGAAATTGTAGATGTAAATTTTAAAAGTGAACTACATCATGGAATTTATAGAAATATTCCTGTTGCATATAAAAATAAGGGGATGAATTTCAATTTAAGAGTTAAGAATGTACATATTGAAGATATGGATGGGAACAGTATTCCATTCAGGAAGGGGAGAAAAGGTCGCTATTTAAACTTGCGGATTGGAAAAGCCTCAAAACTTATAAGTGGTAAGCATATATATGTAATATCTTATAATGTTGAGCGAGTATATATGTTTACAGATGAAAATGCTATTTTCTATTGGAATATTATTGGAACTGAATGGTATGTGCCAATTTTAACATCGCATAGTACAATATATCTTCCTGAAGATGTTGAGGAAAAGGATATATTTTATAATGTAACAGGTGGATATTACGGAAGTAGCAATAAAATTTCAGAAGACTCACTTTATGCAGGTAAATTAGAAATACAGACAAAAAGAGCACTTCAGCCATCGGAGGGGTTAACAATTTATATGAAATTACCTGATGATTCAGTTATAAAACCTTCACTTTTAAAAGGAATTTATTGGTTTATTTTAGATAATTGGGTGTTATTTATACCGATTATAGCATTTTTGATAATGTTTGGTTTGTGGTTTAAGTATGGAAGAAACCCTGAATTTAACCAGTATTCCGTTGTTGTTAGATATAAACCACCTGATGATTTAACAGCAGCCGAAGTAGGGACACTTATAGATGAAATGTGTGATGCTCAGGATGTGAATTCAATCTTAATAGATCTTGCCAGAAGGGGATATGTGAAGATTATTGAGATTGAAACGAAAAAATTATTATTTATGAAAAATCTTGATTACAGAATTAAATTGTTAAAAGACTATAAAACTGATAATCTTGAATCTTATGAAAAGACATTTCTTGATGCCCTCTTTTCAGATGGGGTTCAAGAATCGGTTCTCATATCTTCATTAAAAAATAAATTTTATATAGATTATAAAGAAATAAAAAATAATATCTATATATCATTAATGAAAAAGAAAATGTTTATTTCAAATCCTGAAACAATAAGAAATAAATATATGGTAATTGGAATGATATTTATATTGACACCTATATTCTTAATGGGAATTATTATATCGGTTTTACAGACGAATCTCTATTTTATATTCGCATTAATACTTTCAGGTATAATCATAATTGCATTTGGAAGAATAATGCCAAGAAAGACAAGATATGGTGCATTGAAAACAATGGAGATATTAGGGTTCAAAGAATATCTTGAAAGAGTGGAAAAAGAGGAGATTGAATCAAGACTAAAAAAGAATCCATATCTGTTTGATGAAATATTACCATATGCCCTCTCTCTTGGTGTAGCTGATATTGTAGCTTCTAAATTTCTTGACCTGATATCTCATCCCCCGGAATGGTTTGTTTCATCTAATACAGGTGTATTTACTACTATTGTTTTTATGAATAGTTTAGGGAATGCAATGCACTCTTTTAATACAACCTTAACATCGAAACCCTCATCAAGCGGATCAGGTGGCAGTTCTAGTGGAGGTGGATTTTCAGGGGGAGGATTCGGTGGTGGTGGAGGTGGATCATGGTAATAAAACTTGACATATAGGAAAAATGTTTGTATTCTATTATATATAAGGAGGATAAATATGAAGAAGTTTGGTCTATTTCTTGTAGTTGCTTTGATTGTAATAACAGTTGTTATTAGCTGTAATAAATTTGAACCTAATCCAATTATTCGAACATGGTCTAATCTAATAGCAACATATCCAATGGGTGATACTGTTACGGGTGGGTATTTAATGGCAATAGATACAATATATTTTGTTTCACTAAACGGTATCGATTGTCAAATTGATTCCGTAAGTGTGGAATTTTACAACGGTAGTTCTCACATAAGTGGATATGATATTCTGGGTTTTGATTTTAGTCCGTTGAGGATTAAAGGCAGGGTGGATTCATTAAATGTTCCAATAGACACTACTAAGCTTTACAATGCATGTTTTGTCGTAACTGATTTGGTAAACAATTATATGAGTTCCAATACAAGTATTCCATCTGTAAGGGCACAATTTTACTTTTATGGAACGAATTTAGGTGGCAATAAACCATTTATTCATGATGGTTTTGCAGAGGGTTTAATTAATCCGTTTTATAATGTATTTTATATTGTTTAATTTTATAAAGCAGCGAACGATAACTTATTCCTAATATCTTCGCTGCTTTTTTTCTATTCATATTTGATTTATTTAAAGCTTCTTTTATTACTTTACTTTCTTCCTGCTGACGCCTTTTTTTAAGATTCGATTCTTCTGTTCTATGTATTTCCAATCCAAATGTTGAAATAGTTTTATTATTTAGTATGATTGCTCTTTCAATAATATTTTTTAATTCCCGTATATTTCCTGGCCATGAATAGGTTTTAAGCTCTATATATGCTGACTCCTCTATTTTGGGAGGATGAATACCAAGATTTTTAGAATAGTGATTCATATAATATTCAACAAGGAAAGGAATGTCGTCTTTATGATCTCTCAACGATGGTATAGGTATAGGATAGGTCGATATTCTGTAATATAAATCTTTCCTGAAATATTGTTTATCTATCATCTCTAAAATATTTTTATTTGTAGCGGATATAACTCTTAAATCAAGTTTTATATTATTTGCACCACCAATACGTCTAATAGTATGATTCTCTATTGCTCTAAGCAATTTTGATTGAGCACTTAGTGAGAGATCGCCGATTTCATCAAGAAAAACAGTGCCTTTGTTTGCAAGTTCAAGTTTACCTATCATTTTGGAAGATGCTCCTGTGTATGATCCTTTCTCAGCTCCGAAGAGTTCACTCTCTATTAATTCGGATGGTATTGCAGCACAATTGATTGCAATAAAAGGATTTTTTGACCTTTTACTTTTGTTATGGATGTATTTAGCAATTAGTTCTTTTCCTGTACCACTTTCACCTAATAAGAGTACCGCAGTATCCATAGAAGCAACGGAGTCGGATATTTCAAGTATTTGTTTCATTTCGGAACTTTCCGCAATTATATTGTTATATTCATCTGATTTAACTGAAAGTGTATGAATTTCCCCTTTGTAGAAATTAAAAAGCTTTTCTATTTTAATATCAAGTTCACTAAAATTTATGGGTTTCTGAATATAGTCACTTGCTCCTCTTTTCATTGCCTCTACAGCCGTTTCTATACTGGCATATGCTGTCATAAGAAGTATCGGAATCAGGGGGTGGCTGCTTCTTATTTTTGACAATAGTTCGAGTCCGTTTTCAGAACCTAATTTTAGATCGAGTATAATGAGATCAATAATATTGTTATTTAAACTTTTAATCGCCTCTGCTGAATTTTTCCCCTCATATATAGTGTATGATTTTTCCTTAAAATAGATTTTGAGAAGTTTTCTGAAATTTTCTTTATCATCGATAATTAATACTGAGATCACAAATCCTCCATCAATGTTATTATTATTGAAGCACCCGTTTCCGCGTTGTCAATACTTAAAATACCATTGTGAAGAAGTACAATTTTATTTATAAATGTTAAACCTATGCCGCTACCATTTTCTTTCTCGCTAAAGAAAGGAATTAGTGCATGCTGTTTGGCATTATTAGTAAATCCCTTACCATTATCCTCAATCTTAATAATTCTATATTTGTCTCTTTTATATATAGATAAATTAATTAAATCAGCATTAGCTTCTTTGGAATTAATAAATAGATTTCTGAATACCTGAATAAACAGATCTTTATCAATGAATAAATAATTTATATTATAAGTGTATCTTAATTTCAACCCTATATTTTTACTAAGTATAACAATATCATCCATTAAACCTTTGACATCAACTTGTTCTTTTTCAATTTTATTAATTTTCGCTATTTCTAAAAATTTATTTATTGAAGTTAACATATATTGAGATTCTTTTTCAAGTATATCTATCTCTTCACAATCGATTTTTTTCTTCAATACCTGTATGTAGCCTGTGATAATGCCAAGTGAATTTTTGAATTCATGTGTAATATTAATCGCCATATTGCCTAAATTCTGTAAGGTTATTATACTATTGGCTATTAAATCTTTTTTCTTTGAATATGTAAAATCAAAAAGG
>CBDVEF010000140.1:0-5184 GCA_965372935.1 uncultured bacterium
TTACCATAGTTACTATGCTTATTGCCATTATCCGTTTTCTATCTCTATATTTAGGGGGATAATAACTGCTATACATATATAAAGTTATCTAACTATGTTCTTTAATTTGCTGGAATAGAAGGAAATAATAATGAAAAGGGAAGTATAACTACTAATCCACGGAAAAAAGATAGTGGACACCAGACGACAGACGAAGGGAGAAGAAAAGAGCAACCACGAATAACCACTGAAAGAGAAATATAAACACGGAAAGGGAGGATTTATAATATGACAATAAGGTAGATTCCTGCTTTCGCAGGAATGACACAGGAGGGAGGTGGGAATGACAAATAGAGAAGAAGAGGAAATAGGGCAGATAATGAACTGCCCCTACAATTTCCACCCGTTCCCGTTGGCGATTTTCGTTCCCGTTTTTCAATTTATGTCTTTAAACTTCCTACTTCTCACCTCCTACTTATATAATTATTGCCACCTCACCTTAATCCTCCCCCATAAAGGGCGAGGAAGTAATATTGCATCCGTTCCCATTTACAATTTACAATTTATGATTAACGATTCACAATTTACGCCTTTTATTATTGGCTCTTGTAACTTGCAACTATTATAAGTATGTCCATACCTATCTGCCTTATATGTCATTCTCTATCTTGCAAAATTATAAACTTTGTGATATATTTTATTATTAAACTTTAGGAGGTTTATATGAAAAAATTATTGATTCTCACATTATTGTTTATTCCCCTAACATCTATATTTGCAGGTGATTTGCATATAAATGAATTTATTGTAACACCTACTGGTTCTGAACAGCTTGAGCTATACAACAGTTCGGGTTCAAGTATAAATCTACTTGCTTATGATATAATTATAAGTGGTTCAACTTGGGCGGATACATGTTCACTTCCTAATAGTGATATTGCTGCAGGTGGTTATTTTATTTTAAATTCCGGCAATGTGGCATGGACCAGTCTGCCAAATGAAGGAGCAAGACTTGTTATTGTGGGAGCCAGTAGCACAGAGGATAGTGTAGCATACGGGAGCTTTGGTGGAGCACCTGCACCTATATATAACTTCAGTTGTGCAAGATTATCAGATACAGGAAACAACGCTCTTGATTTCAATATCGATGCCACACCTACAATGGGTACAGCCAATGATGTGATAGGTAATGCATTCGGGACAGGTGATGTTTATATAAATGAGGTATTCCCGGATTCTGTTGGAGGATGGGATAATCAATTCATAGAATTGAAGAATTTCGGTGGAGGTCCTGTTGATATATCCAATTATGTTATATATGTAGATGATGATTATACTATTCCATCCCCTGCAATCATAGATCCGAACGGATTATATTTTTTACCAAAATCATCTTTCCCTGATTATATGTATCTTGATGAATCATATGATAATGTCTATCTTATGAATGCAAGTGGCGAGAGAGTAGATCAAATGGGATATTCATACTATCACCCGGATACATCCTACGGTGTATGGGGTAGCGGATCAAGAACTGTTTTTGACGGATATTCTTATGGAACATCGACAGATTTTCATATGATGACTCCGACACCAAATGCAGCAAATGGTATCGTGAATAAACTTGCCATAAACCCAAATGCAAGCATTGAAATATCGAATACTGTATTTAATGATAATATCACTATTTTTTATGCACTGAAAAATACAAGCAGTGTTACAATCAGGGTATTTGATATGACTGGAAAATGTATAGAAGTGTTAGTCTCAAGTACGACAAAAGCAGCCGGTGTTTACGGGGTTAACTGGAAAACAAATGGAGCAAACGGTTTATACATTATTAAAGCAACAATTGGCAATGAATCATTTGCAAAAAAGGTTGTGCTGAATAAATAGATATGAATATATATCTATATAAGAAAAAGGAAGTGGAGAGTTTTTACCCTCTCCACTTTTTTAAAAACCTTTCCGATATAAGAATCGGTATACTGACAAATTTGAATAGATATGGAATTTTGTATAATTCAGAACCTGCCTATCTTATAAAATTAGATGATATTCTTAATAAAGGTATATATATTGATGAAACATTTATATCCTATACAAAACTCTCCTTTAATCAAAACACAATACTTTTAAAGGATGGAGAAATCGTAGGATATTATATTCTGGATAGAACCGCATATAATAAAATAAATACTAAAATTGAAATCGAAGGAATCAAACTTGAATATGCTTATAGTATTGTTAAACATAACATTGAAATTCTAAAAAAAGATTACATTCTTCTATATAAAGAACAAATCAATAACATAACTGATGATTTAACATTATACGGAGAAAAAAAGGATCTGTTTATATGCAAAAATGTTAGAATAAACGGGAAAATTATATATAATACAGAAAACGGTCCTATATATATAGATGATAATGTAATATTTAATGGCTTTAATCATATTGAGGGTCCCTGTTATATAGGTAAGGATACTATAATGGATAGTGTTAAAATAAGACCCGGATGTACATTTGGTAAGGTAAACAGGATTTCAGGTGAAATCGAGGAATCGATTTTTATGGATTATGTAAATAAGCATCATATCGGTTTTATAGGTCATTCTGTTGTTGGCAATTGGGTAAATCTCGGTGCATTGACTACTAATTCCGATTTAAAAAATAATTACCATAACATAAAATTGACAATTAAAGAGAAAATAATTAACACCGGTATGCTAAAGATGGGCTGTATTATTGGTGATTTTTCGAAAACCGGTATAGGTACATTAATCAATACGGGAACTATTGCCGGGGTCTCCTGTAATATATTCGGAGGTAACCTAACTGAAAAATTCTATCCATCATTTTCATGGAAAAACAGTACCATTATATATGACATTGAAAAAGCTATCGATACGATAAGCATTACAATGAATAGGAGAAATATAAATTTAGACAAAAGTACAAAGAACACTTTAAGAGAGATAATAAAAAAGGAGAGAAATAATAATGGATATCAGAAATTATCTTGAGGTTGAGGTATTGCAATTAACAGCTGAACTGGTAGAAAATGATAAGGAGATGTGCAATTGCGAAAAGTGTAAATCAGATGTTGCAGCATATGCACTAAATCATCTCAGACCAAAATATGTCGTATCTAATGAAGGTCATATTTTTACCGAGGTCGAAATGGCTTCTGATCAAGAAAGAGCTCAGATAATAGCAATTGTTTTGGAGGGGATTAAGTTAATAAAGATGAATCCACGTCATTAATGAGTATCGAGATAAAAACTGTAGGGTGTAGACAAAATCAATATGAATCAGTAGTATTAAAGAATTTAATAGATAAAAAACTTATTTTCAAAGACATTAGTAATACTATATTGATTAATAGCTGTTCTGTTACATCCCGTGCAATGAGAGATACAAGAAAAATCATAAATCAAGCAAAAAGAGTAGGAAAGAATATTATTCTAACCGGATGTGTTATCGATAAAAACCTCATAGAGGATCCGGAGATAATATACCTTTCGAATAGCGAAAAGTATAAAATAGTATATACTGATGCCAATAAGTATGACCCGATTTTATCGAGACCAATGATATCGATAGAAACAGGTTGTGACAAATTTTGTTCATATTGTATAGTGCCATATCTTAGAGGTAAACCTATAATAAGAGAATTCGGTAAAATAATCGATGAGATAAGTTTTTTGGCAGATAAGGGGTTCTTTGAATTCGTTTTAACGGGAACAAACATTGCTATGGCAGGAAACTTAATAAGAAAAGTTCTAAATTGGGCTAATGAATCATATTCCGATATACAATTCAGATTATCCTCGATGGATCCTGATTATTTAAAAAGCAATATTGATATTTATAAAAAACCAAATGTTGTTCGTACCGCTCATATCTCCATGCAAAGTCTATCTAACAATGTATTGATCGATATGAAAAGGCGACATAAATTTGAAGATATATATAAAATTACACATACATTACTGGAATTCGACCCACTGTTTGCAATTGGAGGCGATCTGATAATTGGGTTCCCTTCCGAAGGGCAATATGAATTCGAAGAAACATACAGTCATCTTGAAGAGCTACCACTTGCTTATGTGCATTTTTTTGAATATTCCAATAGAAATGGAACACTCGCATCTGTAATGAGGAATAAATATAGTAATGGTGAAATCAAAGAACATATTCACAAAGTACAGAATCTCGTTAATAAAAAGAAAAAGGAATTTAAAATCAAAAATATCGGTCATACATTGGACGCTATCGCGATTAATAATAATAGGGTATTAACGACAAATTATCTCGATGTGTTTGCCGATAAAATTACTCCCAGAAAAAGTAAAGTTAAGATTCATATAGAAGATATAAAAGAAGATAAACTTTATGGTAAAATTATATAGATACTTTATTATTACATATGGATGCCAGATGAATATGTATGATTCCGATCTGTTAGCTTCCATTTTGGACAAGAATGGATATGAAAATGTAAAAAATGAGGAAAGTGCGGATATAATTATTGTCAACACTTGCAGTGTAAGGGAACATGCTGAGAAACGTGCAATCGGAAGAATTCAAAATTTGTTAAAATATAAAAGGGGAAGAGATGTAAGAATCGGTTTAGCCGGGTGTATGGCAGAAAGAATTAAAAATGAAATAAAGGATATACTTCCTGAAATAGATTTTATATTAAGACCCAACCAGTACAACAAAGCCTCTGATATAATTATAAATAGCAAGTTTGATATAAGTGAATATGACACAGCCACATATAATGGTCTATATAATACTCAAGTACACTCCGGAACAAATTTCATACCTGTCATCAGAGGTTGTAATAATTTCTGTACATATTGTATTGTTCCTTATACAAGGGGAAGAGAACAGTCAAGAGATTCGGATGATATAGTAAATGAGATTAATTTTCTATACAATAAAGGAGTCAGAGATATTACATTGCTTGGGCAAAATGTAAATTCCTACAAATACAACCATTTGGATTTCCCTGACTTAGTTATAAAGATTCTTAAAGAAACATCAATCCCGAGAATTAGATTCCTTACTTCCCATCCAAAAGATTTAAATGATAAATTGATTGATTTAATATTTTCCGATAAGAGAGTATGCAAATATTTACATTTACCGGTACAATCAGGTTCAGATAGAATATTGACAAAAATGAATAGAGGT
>CBDVEF010000141.1:0-5163 GCA_965372935.1 uncultured bacterium
ATGTTATGGCTCAAGCACCAGGATATAAAAAATTAATGAGCTGGACTGATGTTCCTATTATGCCAACTCCAGGCGCAGTGGGATTATTAATAGAGAAGATCGCACATAAAGAGAATATTGAAGTGCTTGGTGTTGATATCGGGGGGGCGACAACAGATATATTCTCTGTATTTCAAGGTCTATTTAATAGGACAGTCAGTGCAAACTTAGGTATGAGTTATAGTATCTCTAATGTAATGGCAAGTAGTGGGATAAACAATATAATGAGATGGATGTCGTTTAATATGGATGAAAAGGATGTGAGAAACAGAATCAAAAATAAGATGATTCGCCCAACTACAATACCTCAAACAATAGAGGATCTTCAATTGGAACAGGCAATTGCAAGAGAAGCATTAAGATTAGCTCTTGAGCAACATAAAGATATGGCTGTTAGCCTTAAAGGAGTTCAACAGGAAAGAACAATTTCTGATACATTTAGTCAGTCACAATCAGGTTCTACACTCGTTAATATGAAAACACTAAATATGATTGTAGGTTCCGGGGGAGCATTATCACATGCCCCGAGAAGGGTTCAGGCTGTATTGATGTTGATTGATGCTTTTTTACCTGAAGGAATAACAATGCTTACTGTGGACAGTATATTTATGATGCCCCAGCTTGGTGTTCTCTCTAAAGTACATGAAAAAGCAGCAGCTGATGTGTTCGATAAAGACTGTCTTATTAGACTTGGGACATGTATTGCTCCTATTGGTAATGCTAAAAAGATAGGTATGCCCTGTGTTAGTATAAGTTATTATGATATATAGAGAGATGTAAGATACGGAGAAATGGCATTATTACCTCTTGAGGAAAGGGAAAAGGCAGAAGTAATCATTAATCCAGCAAAAGGTTTTGATGTTGGTGAAGGATCCGGTAAAGAGGTTGTGAAAATTATTGAAGGTGGTGTAGTAGGACTTGTTATTGATGCTCGTGGTAGAAGACCTTTTATATTGCCTGAAGATGATAAATTAAGAATAGATAAACTAATTGAATGGAATACAGAACTTAGTGTATATCCCAAAGTTTAATAAGGAGGTATAAATTGGCTCATGCATTTACTCCAGGGCTTAAAGTAAGTAGAAAAGCCGTTATATATAAAGAGAGAAGATTACCACTTAAAGGTGAAGTGGTTTGTAAAATTGGTGATAAAGTAAAAGCTGATGATATAGTAGCAAAAACTCAGATTCCAGGCGATGTAGAAACATTAAATATTGCAGGCAGATTGGGAATATCTCCTGAGGATGTTAAAGAAGATTTAAAATGTAATATTGGAGATAATGTAAAAAAAGATGAGATAATAGCTATGACTAATGGAATCTTTGGCTATTTTAAAACAATTATCAAATCTCCAATTACAGGAACTATTGAAAATATTTCAGAAATAACAGGACAGATGATACTAAGATATCCCCCCAAACCAATTCAAATCGATGCTTATGTAGATGGAGAAGTTACTGAGATCATAGAGAACGAAGGAGTTATAGTCAAGACACAAGGTGCTTTTGTTCAGGGCATATTTGGCATTGGGGGAGAGACAAGAGGGGAAATCAAAATAGTAGCGAAATCAAGTGATGCAGTTATTACCGTAGATGATATCACACCTGATTGTAGTGGAAAGGTTTTAGTTGCAGGTTCATTTATCGATGATAATATTTTGAAAAAGGCTGTAACAGTCGGAGTAAAGGGTATTGTTGTCGGTGGTATTGATGACAGAGACCTTAAAAAGTTTCTCGGGTATGATATTGGAGTTGCAATTACTGGTTCAGAGGGAAAAGGTATCACAGTTGTGGTAACCGAAGGATTCGGTAAAATGAATATAGCGGAGAGGACCTATGATACACTAAAAGAAAAGGAAGGACAGATTGCATCTATAAATGGAGCTACACAAATAAGGGCAGGTGTTCTTAGACCCGAAGTAATTATACCCGACTTTAATATAAAGTATGACGAATTAAAATCAATTGATTCATCATCAGGTATACAGATTGGAAACAGTGTTAGAATTATTAGAGCACCTTATTTTGGTATGATTGGAAAGGTAACGAACCTACCCCCTGAACTTCTAAAAATTGAAACCGAAGCTAATGCAAGAATATTGGAAGTGGAGTTAGAATCAGGTGAAAAGGTGATTTTACCAAGAGCAAATATCGAATTGATTGAAGGTTAATTAAAAGCCCCTAATGGTGCTTTTAATATATTGCCAAAAGTATGAATAATTTGTATAATTAGTTAGATATATTATTAAAAATGGAGTGGATTATGAAAAGAATTTTAGTAGTTGATGATGAGCCTGATTTATTGGATTTGATTGAATTAATTTTAACTAATGAGGGTTATGATATTCATAAAGCACAAAATGGAAAAGATGCTATTAATTTAACTGAAATAAATGATTATGATGTTATAATTATGGATATAATGATGCCTGAAATGGATGGATGGGAAACTATAAAAGCAATTAGGGCAGATAAAAAATATCTTAGTATTCCTATAATTATGCTTACTTGTAGAGATAACTCACAAGATAAATATTATGCAATTCAAGAAGGGATAGAAGATTATATTACAAAACCATTCACACCAAATCATCTTGTCAATGTCATAAATGATATCTTCAAATAGTTTTATGCAGGATAATTATTACTACAAATATTTAAAATATAGATCAATAGTACATGATTCTGAAGTAGATATAAAAACATATAATTTACAAATAGAAAATATTAGAACATTCATAGAACGAGGAGAGCAGATTGGCATAATTATTGTTGATCTTGATACTCGATATGAGGAATTAAATGGTTGGGAATTGTTTGACAGTAAAAGATATACGATTGCTCTTATATTAGAAGAGTTTACAGCAAAATATAAAAAGTCCATTTTAACCTTATTAAATGTGAGAAGTGGAACATTTATAGTATTTTTCCCTTTTAACTTGAATGAAAATTTTGAGAAATTTATTATAATATTTAACAAACATTTTTCCGAATATCTTGATAAGGATATATTTAATAATCAGTTTATTAATTATTCCGATGGAATTTTACCTTTGAATAAAAATTTACGGTTAGAAAGACTAATCAATTGTTCAATATTCGAGGTTTTGAAAAAAATTGAGATTAAGAGGGAAAAAGTAGTTATTGATAATGAAAAAGCTCTTGTAAAATTAATAGATGAAAGGGAAATAGATGTTTTTTTTCAACCTATTATTGATGTTGAAACCAATAAGATACTGGCAATTGAAGTATTATCAAGACCAAGGTTTGCATTTTTTGCTAATTCGGATATGCTGTTTGGAGAAAATGCAAATTACAATAAATACTATGATCTGGAAATGCTGTGCTTTAAAAAAGCTATTAATAAAATTAAGAGTATAACTACAAAATTTATGTATTCTTTAAATTTTTCATCGGATTTTGTAATGTATCATTTAATTAATAACGACACTATGAAAGAAATAATTAATAGGACTTCTCTTTTACCTTCACAATTTATAATTGAAATTACTGAAAGAAAACAGATAAAAGATTTATACGGATTCAAAGAAATTATAAAAAAATTAAAAAATTTCGGATTTGCTGTTGCAATTGATGATGTTGGATCAGGATATTCCAGTTTAAATTTAATATCTGAAATTAAACCTGATTTTATTAAATATGATATAAATCTCATAAGGGATATCTATAAAATACCAATAAAACAACAGTTACTGAGGAGTATATCTTCTTTTGCTAAAGAGCAAAATCTAACGCTTATTGCCGAGGGGGTAGAAAATAAAGACGAATTGGATAAGGTGAGAGAAATTGGTGTGAAATATGTTCAGGGATACTTCATAGAAAGACCAACAGACAGTCTGGAGAAATTAGTTAAAGATTATGCAAAATAAAATAAAGATTCTATCGTCCAATACTATTTCCCAGATAGCAGCCGGTGAAGTGATTGATAAACCATCATCTTGTATTAAGGAATTATTAGAGAATAGTATTGATGCGGGTGCTAGTAAAGTTGAGATAGAAATTAAATCAGCAGGAAAGGTCGTTATTCAAGTAAAGGACAACGGTATGGGGATGATTGAAGAGGATATTGTAAACTCGGTCAAAAGACATGCAACCAGTAAAATTAAAGATATCTCGGATTTACAAATGGTTTCCACATATGGTTTTAGAGGAGAAGCTTTGCCAAGTATTGCTTCCGTTTCCAAATTAACTATAATCTCAAAGGTAGAGGGAGATGAAATTGGGACAAGGGTTTTTTTTGATAGGGGTAATGTTGTTAGTATTGGTAAGATTGCAATGAATAGAGGGACAACAATGGTTGTTGAACGGTTATTTTACAACTTGCCAGTTCGATTTAAGTTTCTTAAATCTGATATTAGTGAATATAGAGCAATATTACAGCAAATATTTCATTCGGCATTGCCAAATTATAATGTTGAGTATTATCTCACTTCGGATGGTAAAAATATAATTCATTTCAAGAAATGTACTAATAGAAGGGATAGAATAGTTCAGGTAATTGATAGAGTATATGAGAAAAAATTCATCCCTATTAATTATGATGATGAAAAATATCATTTGAGCGGATTTATTACCAAACCTGAAATAAATATTACATCGAATAATTATAGGAAAATATTTATAAATGGACGATATGTGTCAAATAAAATTATATCAAAAGCAATTATTTCAGGATATGGAGAAACATATAGTAAATCACGCCCCGGATACTATCTGTTTATTGACTTACCCAAAGATGAAATTGACATAAACATTCATCCCAAAAAATTGGAAGTCAAATTTCAAAATGAGAAGGGTATTTTTTCATTAATATATAATAGCATATATGAAACAATATCCAGTGGTAAAGCTGTCCTAAATATGGATAGAGATAGTTTAAATCATATTAAAGGTAAAAACAATTACACAGACAAAATGGGTGCAGGATTATATCAACCTACATTTGATAGGCTGTTTCTGAATGATTCATCGGATAAGTATAAGCCAGAATCTCAAAAGGAATTTATTTTTCGTGAAAAGGCAGATAATCTCAAATATTGGCAATTTCACAATTCCTATATATTAACTGAAACACAAACTGATTTAATTATCATTGATCAACATG